>CAYRSY010000098.1:2857-5578 GCA_964427105.1 uncultured Dehalococcoidales bacterium | reverse complement strand
TGCGCTGAATACGTTATCCGATGATCTCGCAACGGGCTTTACATCTTCCGGGCGCTTGTGTTTCCACCTGCGGTGTGACCAGAGCCAGTACTCGGGTTTTTCCCGGATGATCTTCTCCATCCGGTCGATATAAGTCAGCAGAATGGTGTCTGGCGTTACCTTTTCCGGTTCAGGAAAGAGTTCGATCAGGTCTACCTCGTACTTTCCGCGTGCTACTTTCCGTGTATAATGTAGAAAAACCGGTTGACCGGTTTTTATGGCAATGCGTTCCGGACCGGAGAAAAAGGGCGTTTCCTGGTTGAGGAAAGTGGTCCAGAAATGTGACTGCGGGGATGGCGTCTGATCAGCCACAAGGAACAGGCAGGTTGGCCGGCCTTTTTTGCTAAACTGGATGGTCGTCCGCGCAGAAAGATTGATTGGAACTGTTTTACTGCCAAAGCGTTCACGGGCGTGGCACAGGAACTGCTCCATTTTGGGATTGTTCCTTAAAGGATTGAATACGACCAGCGCCTGATGAGCTGACCGTCGTTGAAGCGTTGAACTCCATTCCCAGTTGTTGTAATGCATCCCGATCAGTATCATACTTTTACCTTGTGCTGCATACGCATTCGTTTTTTCAAGGCCATGAACAATAAGCCGCTCGTCCATGTCTTTTTCACTCATCCGGTATAATTTTACTGATTCGAGGATCAGATCACAAAGATGATGATAAAAACGCCGGGCGATCTGATCGATTTCCTTTTGGCTTTTTTCGGGAAAAGAATTTTTCAAATTGGTGAAAACGACTTTCCGTCGATAACCAATAATGTGAAACACAATGGGGTAAAGGAAATCGGAAATCAAATAGATCAGCCAGAAAGGAAGTCTGGCCAGTGTTTTCAGAAAGAATACAGTCGTGGATTGTATTAGTTTTATCATGGGAATATTTTGCTTCATGCAAAATTAATTTTTTTTCAGAAAGATAAGGAATAAGATTTACCTTAAAAGTTGCATCTTTAATCGTTCAAATCGTAGTCCAATAAAACTTAAATTGGTTCACAATGAAGAAAATTGTGTGTATTTTGAGCTTGCTTTTTAGTCTGCCTGCTTTTTCCCAGGTAGAGATTATTGCGCACAGGGGAGCTTCCTTTGATGCACCTGAAAACACAGTGGCCTCTGCAAAAGCGGCCTGGCAGCAGAATGCAGACGCGGTGGAGATCGATGTCTATCCTTCGACCGATAACCGGGTGATTGTCATTCACGACAGAACGACAAAGCGGGTTTCCGGGGTTGACTACAAAGTCACTGAGACAAAGTCATCGAAATTGCGGAAACTGGATGTGGGAAGCTGGAAAGATAAAACGTATGCCGGCGAGAAGATCCCCTTCGTGGACGAAGTGTTAAAGACGATCCCGGAAGGGAAATCCCTTGTCATCGAAATTAAATCGGGCAGCGAGATTTTACCGTACCTGAAGAAAGCCATCGACAAAAGCGGTAAGATTGATCAGATCAAGTTCATCGCGTTTGGATGGGAAACCATTCTGGATACCAAAAAAGCATTTCCGGATAACAAATGTTACTGGCTGTCGTCGGTGAAAGAAGGGTTGGACGCAAAGATCGAAGAATCTGCAAAACTGGGACTTGACGGTGTTGACCTGCAGAGCAAAGTCATCGATCAGCAGGTGATGGATCAGTGCAAAAAGCTTGATCTTGAAGTACTCGCCTGGACCGTGGACGATCCGGCTGAAGCCAAACGGATTGCTGATCTCGGTGTTTTGGCGATTACCACCAACCGCCCGGGATGGTTAAAGGATCAGTTGCAATAAGATAAAATCGGAAAGCCTGGTATCGCTGCCGGGCTTTTCTGTTTTATTTCGGACGGGCGATCAGGATGCCGGTATAAGATTTTTTGTTCATCAGGAGTTCGGACAGAGGTTCTTCCGAAATCACAACCTTTTTTTGTGCCGAAGAAGCATGGAGCAGGTGGATCCGTTCGTCCTTTTTTACCAGGATTCCCACATGGGCCACGTCCAGCCCTGTGATTGTTGTGGTAAGACCCACAATATCTCCTTCATTCAGGTTATCTTCATTTAAGCAAACGTCTTCTTTTTTCAGAAAGAAATAACGCCGGTTTGAAATGATCTTTTCCTGTCCCGCAAGAACAGGTACCAGTTCCGGATGATCTTTCAGTACGGGGTAACTGTCGGGGTGAGAAGACATGAAGTTCACCTGCACCTGCAGTGATGAGCCAAAAGCGTTTGCAGGTTCGGTGATCAGCCCTTTTTGCCCGTTATCGTGAATCCAGTCGCTGAAATAGTGAAGGCGCGACGGATAACCCTTCCGTGTGCCCTGACGGTAACGAATCTTTTCAAGTTCTTTTATGAATTGTTCGAATCCCGGATTTGGCGCGCAGACTGTCCTTGCCAGTGCGAGGCAATTTTCTGCAAAGGTGGTGCAGTCCAGTTCCCTGAGATTGACCACCAGCCGTTCTGCTGCTCCGTTTTCAAGCGTTTGTCCCACGTAGGGTTTACCCAGGAATGCTTTTCCGATTTCGGCGGTCAGTTGTGCGGTTGGCATTTCTTTCCGGGATGAGAAACGCGAAAGGATATCTTGTGCCAGGACACTGTCTTGTGGGTTGTAAATGACTGCTTCCCTTTTCCCGGGGATTTCCTGTGCATGGGTTGCCCCGGACTGAATCAACGGGAACAGGACTAAAAGAAATAGCAATGGTTTGATCATAGC
>CAYRSY010000098.1:0-2757 GCA_964427105.1 uncultured Dehalococcoidales bacterium | reverse complement strand
CGGACTGAATCAACGGGAACAGGACTAAAAGAAATAGCAATGGTTTGATCATAGCCTGCAGAATTTTTCCTGAAAATTACGAATAAGCGAGCGCAAAGCCAAACTGGTTTGAGCTTTGCAGAGCGGGAGTAACCTGCCGACGTCAGTCGGGAAATTAGTACACGCCTTTGCCCAGATATTTGCGGAGCCGGGGAGAAATGGCACGTTTGACCAGCTTATTTTGAAGATCCCATCGTTCCTGTTGTTCCGGCTCAATGAGGAACTGCACTTCTTTGGCCTCCTGAAAGGCGACCGGAACGCCATCGCGGTACAGGATACGGTTCCCAAAGTGACCGCTCACACGTTTACCAGGACTGAGTACCCCTGTAAGGTTGAGGGGGTCGGCTGCACTGATCGGGACCAGGACGCCGTTTTTTTCTGTTTTTGTGATCCGCCGCAATTCGGTAATGGCTTCAGGCAAGGCAAACTGTTCTCCCCATACGCCTTCAACGAAGCGTCCTCCCCTGATTTGTCCCTGCAGTTCGAGCAGCCGGAGCACGCGAACCAGATCGCGCCAGGGCGGTGCAAGATTTTCCTTTTCGGCCAGCCGCCGGAACAGGATGCCGTACCGTCTTAAAAGCGCCCATGCAATTGTTTCGGTTTCGGTCTGGGCATCATGCGTGTCCTTTTCGTTTGGGTTGGCAAGCAGCGACCAGCGTCCGGCATAGCTCATCGAGAAAAGTCCGGAGTCACGCCTGCTGCCGGCATTGGTTTTAAACTTATCGGGCACCAGCAGGGCGCGCAGCCCGGTAAAGGAATCGGAGGTGATGAGCCCGGCACTGATCAGCTCGCCCAGCGCGTCTTCAGCCTGCGATTGGAAGAGCCGGCTTTTACTGACGATATCATCGAAGAACAGTGCGCCTTGTGACTGCAAAACCGCAAAAACCTGAGCTGCTTTTGGTGAAATGAGATCGGACATGGAACCGGCTACGGCATTTTGCCTGCTTTTCCAGCTATCGAGATGCCGGCGGCTGACAAACGAAACCGGTGTGGTCTTAATGGGCGTTGGCGTTTTTCTCTCCTTGTCGGTCTGGAACGCAGGACGGAAACGTCCCCAGCTGATTTTCCCGGCTACACAGAGTATGTCGAGCCATTGGTGATCATAATCGGCGACCCGCGCGGGCAGGATATCAGCCTCCCAGGCTGCAGCCGGTGCTTCAAATCCTTCCAGCTTTTGCAGCGTATGTTCCAGTGCAGTTGGTCCCTGTGCCTGGTTCTCGCCTCCGATCTGGTGCCACGAAAACAAAAAGCGCATATAATCGGCCGGAGAAACAGGCTGAATTTCACTGCGCAGCTTTTTGAGCGTATAGCGGTGTATGCGGCTCAGCAGGCGGCGTTCACACCATTCAGTTCCTTCCGTACCGCGGAAGTTACCCCGGATGACGAACCCTTCATTTTCCAGCCGGTAAAGCGCCTGGTTGATCGCCTCGACAGGCAGGCGCATCGGCCCGCTCAGGCTTTCGGCGGTTACTGGCCCGCTGATTTCCAGCCTTCCCCGGATGATTTCGGTCAGCGCATCCTTCTCTGCAGAACGATCTTTTGATAGCCGTTCGGGAAGCGTCAGCTCCGGCCGGATGCTGTTTCCAGGGTAGACCTTCCTGAAAAAAGGCAGATTTTCGGAGGCGATCAGTAGCGCTCCTGAATTGCTGTGCATGAGCATGGCAGCCCGGTGATCGCGGACCAGTTCTTCATAAAAAGGGTTCCATTTTTTTGCCGCTGCTTCTTCGTTCGTAATGAACCCGGAGAGGAGCAGGGCATCGTGCAGTTCGTCGGTATTTTCGGCTTTGGGCCAGGCCTCTTCTTTCACGGCTTCAATAGCCTGCGGGTCCAGCCTGCCAATGGTCGAAGCCTCGGCAGGTGACAACCAGCGTCTGTTTCTCACGGCGAGCGTTCGCCGTTCTTCGATTGGTGTGTCATCCAGGAAAGCATAAGGCCTGGCTGTAATGATCTCATGGGCCAGCGGAGAAGGTTCTTTCAGATCTCGGGCCACCAGCCTGACCTTTTTGTTCTTTATTTTTTTCAGAAGGGTTTCCAGTCCTTCGATGTCCATCGCCTCGTACAGGCAATCATGAATAGTTTGACTAACCAACGGATGATCGGGAATTTCGCGGTCGCCGGCGATGTTTTCGAGACAGGCCAGCTGATCGGGGAACACCTGTGCCACCAGATCTTCTGCCTGCATGCGCTGGAGCTGGGCCGGAACTTTCTTACCGGCGCTTCGACGGGTCACCGCCAGGGCCCTCGACGCATTCCACCGCCAGCGGATCCCGAAGACCGGGGCGTCGAGCAAAGCCTGGATCAGAACGCTTCTGACTGTCGCCGGACTGAGGTAATTAAATACTTCCTCCAACGGAAAGCTATGGGTGGGGCCCAGCGATAAAATAATGGCATTTTCATTGGCTGCAGCCTGCAGTTCAAAGTTGAATTTCCGGCAAAAACGTTTCCGTAACGCCAGTCCCCAGGCTTTATTCAGCCGGCTGCCAAAGGGGGAGTGGATGACTAAGTGCATATCGCCGGCGTCGTCAAAGAAACGTTCCATTACGATTTCCTCCTGCGAGGGCATAGCATTCAGCGCCGCCCATGCTGCCGCGAGATAGTCGGTGAGTTGCTCCGCTACCGCACGCGATACTTCTTTTTCCCTGACCAGCCAGCCGATGACCTCATCGCGCCGGCTATGATCTAAAGTCAATTCCTCCTTCCTCTGCTCCGATGAAATCA
>CAYRSY010000097.1:0-5708 GCA_964427105.1 uncultured Dehalococcoidales bacterium | reverse complement strand
ATATCAACAAATATGATACTCGTAAAGCGGCGGGATGGCAATCTTTCAATTACGGGGATTGGTGATAAACCGTCCGGAAATTAAATCGAATGACTATATAATTCCTTGTGGTAAAGAGCGATTCGCCACTGTAAAGCAGGAACTCGCAATGAATCTTATTTTTGCTTCCTCAGCATCGACCATAGCCTGATTTCTGCCCTTGGAAGGATGAATTCGTCGATAATCTCGAATCCGAAAAGTTGATACCGTCAAGCAGCTCTTTTCGGAGTCATTTTCGGGATAGTAGGGTAATTCGATTACCGGCAGCGGTAAAACTATTCTTGATAGAAGCCGTTAGCCACAGCAGCGCCGACGATGCCTGCCTGGGCTGCAATAATAGAAGCATGGGTACGGCTGCGTGCCTGTAATTTGTCAATCACATTTCTTACGTGCTTCTTGGTAGTGTCTAAGGTTATGCCTAAATTTATGGCGATGATTTTGTTGGAATCTCCATTTCCCATCAGCCTCAGCACATCGACTTCCCTGGGGGTAAGGTGAGCAGCCTCAGTGGTGCGCTCGGCCAGTGTCTTGCGCCCGTTTTGAATCAGATTCTCCACGGCGGTATGCAGCAATTCCGTTTTTATCTGTGAGCCTCCCTCGACCACGCGATGGATGCTCTGCAGCAACGCCTCCGGAGCAGTGTCCTTTAAGAAGATATAACCCCCGGCACCGGCATGAATGGCATCGATTACAAAGGTATCATTGAGGTTCTCCGTCAACACCAGGGCAGCTACCTCGGGGAATGATTCCTTGATAAGCCTTATTGCCTGTACGCCATCCAGTTTTTCGTTGCGCGTCTCGGTCAATACTACGTGAACAGGTTGTCCGGAGGCTTTTGCGCGTCTAATATGCAGAAGAGCTTCAGCTCCATCAGGGACATCTCCGGTCACTTCCAGGGTTTCATCTTTAGCCATAATAGCCTGCAGCCCCTCGCGGACAACCGGGTTGAAATTAATCATCAGGACTCCAAGGTCTCCGGGTTTGCGTTGTTTGTTTTCCATTTTGGGCCACCTCCACCGTACACTTTTAATGCTTTTATATTACTCTTTAGTGCGCCAATCAGGTACATTATTGCCTCATCCATTTGTCTTGTCAAGTGTTTTCATTACCATCCATTAGATTACTCTTTCGGCACTAACATACCTGTCTACTAACCGCTGGAGTGGGTTGTTGTCTCAGTATGCAGGGTACATACTTAATATTATCGTGGGTATTGTTCGTCGGATAAGATTGAACAGCCTTTAATACGCCGGGGAGGTAACAGAAAATGGGTATTGAGTGGTTCCGTGACTTAATGATAATCATCATGGGAATTGTGAGCACGGCAGTGCTTGTCTTCATTGCGGTACTGGTCTATCGTCTTTATCAAACAACGAAATCCACCATGCTGCAGGTAAAAGAAGCATCGAAAATTACCTTTGATACTGTCAGTATGTTGCAAGAGGGAATTAAACCGCTACTTCCGATACTGGCGCTTTTTCAGGGTATTCGCGAGGGTTTCGTGGAAATCAGCAAAATATTTAAAAAGAAAGAAAATAATTAAGGAGAAAAAATTATGAACAAGGACAATGCTATCGGTTTGGTTATCGGTTTACTGGCGGGAGCCGCTGTCGGCGGAGTTGTTGCACTGCTGTATGCCCCGAGAAGCGGTAAAGAGAGCAGGAAGCTAATTGGTGAAAAGGCGACAGAAGTTGCGGACATAATTAAAGACAAGGCAGAAGACGTCATCGATACGGTCCAGGAAGCAGCTTACGAGGCGAAAAGAAAAGGAAATGCCGCTGTACATGCGATAAAGAGCTAAAGACACCGGATATAAAACGACACTTCGTCTCAAACAATATGGCAGTGTTATCAAGTGTGCCGATATCGGTGGGTAGGTTGCAGGCAAATATTGGAACTTGCTATTGCCATTACCGGGGACTATTCTCTTTCCCCGCCCCGGTGACGGCAGTGGAGGCTGGCTTTGAGTTCATTTAAAGTGTTAATAAAAAGGCACGGGCAGCTTATAGCATTCGTACTGGGGCTTATTTTCATTTGCTGTTTAGTATGGGTATTGCGAAGCGTCCTCCTGCCTTTTATCCTGGGCTTGATTTTTGCCAGCCTGCTATTGCCTATTATCAGGTGGGTGGAAAAACGTCTACCCGGGGCGGGCAGGAAGCCAAAGCTAAAACAGTTCAAACGGATTTCAATCATATTAATCGTATATCTGCTGTCCCTTGGTATTGTAGCGCTGTTGGTTTTTTATACCATCACCCTAGTAGGTGAAGCCATGGGGACAATAACGCAGGATGCTTCCCAGATTATCCCGAACGGCATCGAAGCAATAAAAAATTGGCTTAAATCTCTCTCGATACTGTCAAATCCGTCGGTTCAGGAGAACATCGACGTCTATATGGCGAAAGCCGCTGCCGCGCTGCCCGGTGTGATTAATAACTTTTTAACCAGCAGTGTGAAGGTTCTGCAGAATTCCACCGACATGATTTTAGGATTTGTTATCATGCCGATTTTCATCTTCTTTATTCTTAAAGACTGGGATAAGCTGCGTGACGGTTTTTATGCCTCGTTACCGGTATGGATACGGACACACACGAAAGACCTTTTTGCTATTCTTCGAAATGTGGTGGTGCGCTATGTACGCGGACAGTTAATACTGGGGCTGGCTGTCGGTTCTCTGGCTTATATTCTGCTGCTGATTTTAGGAATCGATTTTGCCCTGCCGCTGGCCGTCTTTGCGGCAGTTACGGAACTGGTGCCTATGGTTGGCCCATGGATTGGCGGCGGATTAGCTGTTCTGGTAACGCTGGCAACAGCCCCCGAACAGGCAATCTGGGTGGCAGCCGGTTTTATCGTGATTCAACTGCTTGAGAACAACCTGCTTGTTCCCAAGATTCAGGGCTCGCAAATGGAGATTCATCCGGCGTTTATAATAGTGCTCAGTATTCTGGGTGCCTATTTTGCCGGAATCCTGGGATTTATTATCGTTCTGCCGCTTACCATGACTATCATCAAGATATTCAAATACCTGCGGGATAGCACCAGAAACGGTAGTCTAAAATAAAGAAAACCGCACATATTACCGCCTGCGAATATTTCCGCATGACTCCACAGACACGGGTCAATTAGATTGACGAAAGAGAAGAGAGTTAGGGTAATGGGTAATAAGATAAAGCGCCTGAAATCCGGGATAGAAAGAATAAAAGCTGCTCTTTTAAAATACCCTGCGGTACAGTTAATAATCGACACTATAGAAGGATTAGGCAATCACGATGTAGGGCAAAGAGCTGCCGGTGTAGCCTATTATGCGATTTTATCGGTATTCCCGCTGCTTTTGGCAATCATTGCCGTTTTCGGTTTTTTCCTGCCTTCGGTGAATTTTCAAGAAGAATTGCTGCGATTTATCGGCGAAAATGTTCCCGGCGCTACCGAGATTTTAAAGCTGAATATTGTGAGCATTATAGAACTGCGAAATGTAATGAGTGTTTTGAGCATCATTATCCTTTTCTGGGGTTCAAGCGCCATGTTCACTGCCATAAGCCTGGCCATTAATCGTGCCTGGGGCATTACCCTTTTTCACCCCTTTTTTATCAGGAAAGCCCGTGAACTGGGTACTGCATTAAGCACGGGGATTCTATTCTTTCTTTCGATTGGAACAACCGCCATTGTTTCCGTTTTACGCGCCGTATTCGATTATCCTCCGGCTGTACTGGTATTGGTGGACTTGGGAGGCAGGCTGGTGGCTTTTTTGCTGATACTGTCCGTTTTCCTGTTACTCTATAAATTTATTCCAAACGTCAAGACATACTGGCGTTATATTTGGCCGGGCGCTATTCTGGCTTCCGTGCTCTTCGAAATCGCCAGGACTCTGTTTGTTTTCTATCTTGAGAATTTCGCCAACTATCAGCTTATTTACGGCTCCCTGGCGCCTTTTGTTATCCTGCTGGTCTGGATTTATTATTCAGCCTTCGTCATGATTCTGGGCGCTGAGTTCACCTCACAATATACCCGTATGCGCTGTGATAGAAAAGAGACGCAATTATTAAACAAGGAAATAATACAAAACCTGTAGCCTGTATGCCATCCGGTTTTGTGTTCCGAATTCCGATTGTATTTAACTAAAGTATACCCCACTTTGGTACCCTTTAGTGCAATGAAAAATCATATAGAGGTACACTTTTTATCACCACCCATTAGATTAGTTTACGGGCACTAACATATCTGGCTTATAACCGCTGGAAAGGGTTGTGCCTGCCAAATACAGAGTACATAATATGATTATATATTGGGAAAGATGTATCCAGTTACTCTTTTTTCGTCCCCCGGTCGAGGGAGAGACGTAGATGAAGGCAACTCGATAAGGAGGGAAAAGATGGCAGCCAAGTTCGAAATCTACAAAGACAAATCAGGAGAGTTTCGCTGGAGGCTGGTTCATACGAACGGACAAGTCATAGCAAACTCGGGGGAGGGATACAAGACTAAAGCAAGCGTAACCAATGGCATAAAATCCGTTAAGGAGAATGCACCCGCTGCTAATGTCGAAGATAAGGCCGTTTAAGCGGCCGGGTTCCTTCTTCTTTAATTCGCTCTTGTCAGCGGAATTTATGCCATTATTTTAAGCCCTATACCCAAAGCAAGTTTAGCAGAGGTTAGAAGGCCTTCAGGTCGAAAGCACAACAGAAAGGTGCTTATGTATACCACGTAAACTATCAGGAGAAAAAAATGAAAGATTTCTTTAGAGACTTCTCAAGAGATTGGATAGCAATCTTACTTACTATACTGGTTATTATAGTAGTTATATTGTCATTGTTATTTGTCTGTTGTTCACCCCCTAAATCGGTAACTGAAACAACAACGGCAACAACAACTTCAACTACTACAGTGATGCAAACACAAACGGTGCCGGTAACGACAACGACAACTACGACTACTACAGTGAGGGAAACACAAACGCTGCCGACAACATTAACTACAACTGCCATTGCGACAACGACGGAAACACGCTTTATGGTTACCACACTAACTTCAACCGCACCCACTACAGTAACCACAACAGACACATTGGTGGTGCCGATACCGATAATAAATATTACAACTTCAACTGTTACGTCAACTGCGGTTACGACTGTAACTACAACCACAACCTCGACAACAATACCCGGACCATAGACATAATCAGGGAAAACAGAATAAAAGATAAGGTTAGTATATTTTGAACAGGAGGTTTGAAATGATAATGAGTAAAAGAGGTATGCTCAGGCTGAGTGTATCTATAATAATGGTACTTGCCCTTTCGCTGTTGTCAGCCTGTTGTTGTACCCAGGTCCCCACGACAACGACATCAACAACAACAGCGGCAGCGCTAAAAACCGTGACGGGAACACAAACGCTTTCATCGACAGTAGTAAAAACTGAAACTTCAACAGCAACAGAAAGAACTATCCTGCCGTCAACCGTAGTAATAACTGAAACTACAACAACGAAGGCGACAACTACGTTGCCGTCGACAGAAATAACAACTACAACTAAAACTACAACAATAAATATAACAACCGAAGTGCCGGTGGTAACAGTACAAACGGAAGTAACCACCACTGTTATAACGAATACTTCAACTACCACTTCAACGGTGGTATTACCGGCCAACCCGACGGCACCTGACCTTGGCGAGGCTG
>CAYRSY010000096.1:4633-5736 GCA_964427105.1 uncultured Dehalococcoidales bacterium | reverse complement strand
GAGTTTTCGATGGCTACTGTGCCGATAAGTACAGGGCGTCCCTGTTTCTGAACTTCAGCCACTTCATTGATAAGCGCCTTGAATTTGGACTCTTCATTCTTGAATATCTGGTCGCCGAAGTCTTCACGGGCGATATCCTTGTTGGTGGGAATAACAACCACTTCCAGCTTGTATATCTTGGAAAATTCCTCGGCTTCGGTGACGGCTGTGCCGGTCATTCCTGCCAGTTTGGCATACATGCGGAAATAGTTCTGGATAGTGATAGTGGCGTAGGTTTTTGTTTCCTGCTGCACTTTGACATGTTCCTGGGCTTCGATGGCCTGGTGCAGGCCTTCAGAATAACGCCTGCCTACCAGAACGCGTCCCGTGAACTCGTCCACTATCAGCACTTCGCCGTCTTTGACCATATACTGGTGGTCGCGTTTGTAGAATTCTTTGGCTGTAAGCGCATTGCGGAGGTGACGCATCAGGTCTGAATTTGCAGGGTCGTAGAGGCTGTCTCCCTCGAGCAAGCCCTGACGTTTAAGCAACCCTTCTATATGGGCAAATCCTTTGTCGGTGGGAGAAACGCTGCGGTCCTTTTCGTTGTAGATATAATCGGCATCTGTATCGGCGGAATCGGCTTCTTCTTTGCCCTTTACCATCTTTCCTTTAAGCTGACGGACGAGCTGCGCGAATATCTGATAACGCTGGCTGGATTCTTTGTCAGGCGCGCTGATGATGAGAGGCGTGCGTGCCTCGTCGATGAGCAGGTTGTCCACCTCGTCCACGATGGCGAAGTTCTGTTCTCTCTGCGCTGTCTGGCTGAGGTCTTGCGCCATGTTATCGCGCAGGTAATCGAAGCCGAATTCAGCGGAGGTGCCGTAGGTGATGTCGGCCTGATAGGCTTCCTTGCGCGTGATTGGCTTGAAATGCCGCCAGGGATCATTATCATTGCCGGAATCGTAGGAGGGGTCATATATGCGCGAAGGCAGGTGTTCCGCTTCCGATTGCATGGGATAGATGCTGGCTACGCTGACGCCCAGCGCATGGTAAATGGGTGCCATCCAGTAAGGGTCGCGCCGCGCCAGATAATCGTTGACGGTCACCAGATGTACACCGCG
>CAYRSY010000096.1:0-4533 GCA_964427105.1 uncultured Dehalococcoidales bacterium | reverse complement strand
TCCTTGATTTTGTCCTGCAGTTTCTTGCACCGGAGTGAAATCTCGGTCTTGCGGTCGAAATCGTCAACTGCGGCAAGGCAGCTTTGTTCTTCGGAAAGTTCAGCCCGCACTCTGTCGATTTCCTGCTTTTTACCAGAGGTGGCCTCTACCAGCCGTTTCATAAATTCCGCTGTTTTGTCCTTGAGCTCTTCGTCGCTTAGCTTCTGGAACTCCGGTTCCAGTTCATTTATGCTTTTTATAATCGGCGTCAGTTTTTTAATCTCACGCTCGTTGGAATCACCTGCGAACCAGTTAAACATCTGCATTTGCCTCTATTAACTTCCTGGCTTCTTCAGCCTGCGTTTCTACGACCATTATTTTTATCTCGCCCATGCCGTCCATAACAAAAGGCTGTACGGATACGGCGGCGTTGCCCTGCATCAGCGATTTGATGCCGTAAGTTTCCAGCATGGTTTTGATGACCTGCGCTTCCATTTCGCCATGAGCGGTATAAACTTTTACCAGCTTGTCTTTAGAATCCATTTGTTATTCCATTGCGGGTTTCAAATAGTCTGGATATATAAATATCCAATCCTAGATGATAAAATCCCTAATTAAAGGTGTCATTGCGAGATCCGCTTTGCGGATTGTGGCAATCCCGTACTCATTCTCCCACTCCCGCTTCTAAATCTCGTCATAAAGGTCTTTCCATTCAGGATTCATGCTGTCGATCAGTTTGTTTTTCTTCTCTCTTGAGCCGGCCTTTATCTGTTTTTCCCGCTCAATGGCGGGAATAACATAGCCGCACTCTTCATAATAAACAAGTCTATCTATATGATACTTTTTTGTATAGCCGTCCGCTACTTTCTCTTTGTGTTCCCATACCCTTCGCTTCAGGTCATTGGTCACACCTGTGTATGTCAGGCTGTGGAAGTCGTTGGTTAGAATATAGACGTAATAATGGTGGTCTTTCATGGCATTTTGGAATACGGGATTGCCGCGCTCATTTCATTCGCTCGCAATGACATGTGCATTGGTATAGATTGCTTCGCAGGCATAAGCCTCCCCGCAATTATTTTTTCTGTTCCTCGTACATGGCGCCTACCGAGAGCCCTGTATGTATGCGGTGGATAGCTTCTCCCAGCAGCGAAGCAGTGGATAGCACTGTTATCTTGTCAAGATGCTTGGATGGAGGCACGGGAATGGTGTCTGCGACGATTATCTCCTTGACTGGAGAAGCTGCTATGCGCTGGATAGAAGGCCCTGAAAATACCGGATGCGAGGCGCAGGCGTACACATCTTTGGCTCCCATTTTAAGCAGGGCGTCAACTGCGTTCACCAGCGAGCCGGCGGTGTCTATTTCGTCATCGAAGGTAATGGCGGTTTTGCCTGCCACGTCGCCGATGATATTAAGCGTCTCCGTCTGGTCGTTATTGCCCATACGGCGTTTTTCCACGATTGCCAGCGGCGCTTTAAGGCGGGCGGCCATATCGCGGGCCTTCTTGGAGATGCCGATATCCGTAGCCACTACCACGATGTTGTCGAGCTGTTTTTTCTTTATGTAGTTGGCGAGGAGCGTCTGCGCGCTGAGCTCGTCCACGGGTATGCTGAAGAATCCCTGAATTTGTCCTGCATGCAGGTCCACCAGCAGCGCACGGGAAGCCCCCGCAGTGGTTATCAGGTCGGCGACAAGCCTGGCGGTGATAGGCACGCGCGGCTGGTCTTTTTTATCTGTGCGCCCGTAGCCGTAATACGGGATAACCGCGGTTATGCGGTCGGCGGAAGCGCGCCAGAAGGCATCCAGCATTATCAGCAGTTCAACCAGGTTGCTGTTGACCGGCGAGCAGACAGGCTGAATTATAAATACATCGCGGGAGCGCACATTCTCAAGTATGCGGACGAAGATATTTTCGTTGGAGAACTGGGAGACCTCGCATTTTCCCAGAGGCATCCCCAGATAGTCGCAAACGGATTGCGCAAGGGCGGGATGAGCCCGACCTGCGAATACCTTCAATTCTTCCATGCCGCATTCTCCTTCAGAAAATTGTTAAACTAGTCGTCCACTCCCGGTACCGGGAAGCGGCTGCATATACCTTGAACTTCGTCGTGAATCTCTTTTTCTACAGCGGGATCGTCTATATGTCCAATGATTTTAATAATAAAACGGGCGATGGCCTTCATTTCATCCGTGCTGAAGCCGCGGCTGGTTACAGCGGGCGCTCCCAGTCTCATGCCGCCTGCCACACTGGCGGCGTATTCGGTGTTGAAAGGCACGGTATTGCGGTTTACTACGATACTGGCACGCCCCAGCGATTCTTCTGCCTGTTTGCCGTTGACGCCTGTGCCTGCCAGATCCACCAGCACAAGGTGATTGTCTGTGCCGCCGCTTACCAGACGGAAGCCGGCTTTTTTAAGTTCATCCGCCAGCGTGGCGGCATTTTGAAGCGTGCGTTTTTGATAATCTATGAACGCCGGCTCCATGGCTTCTTTGAAGATGACGGCCTTGCCTGCTATGGTATGCATCAACGGGCCGCCCTGCATGCGCGGGAAAACCGAAGAGTTGAGTTTGCGCCCGAATTCTTTGCGACATAGCGCGAAACCTCCGCGCGGACCGCGCAGAGTCTTGTGTGTGGTGGAGGTAACGATGTCGCAATAGGGAACAGGCGAAGGGTGCAGGCCAGCTGCAACAATGCCCGCGATGTGTGCCATATCCACCATCATTTTAGCGCCTACCAGGTCGGCGATTCGGCGCAGTCGTTCGAAATCAATAATGCGCGGGTAGGCTGAAGCTCCGGCCACAATAAGTTTGGGTTTATGCTCTACGGCCAGCTTTTCAATCTCGTCATAGTCTATGCGCTCGGTCTCGCGGTTCAGCCCATAGCTTATGAAATTGTAGGCCTTGCCGGAAAAGTTGACCGGGGCGCCGTGGGTCAAATGTCCGCCGTGCGACAGTTCCATGCCAAGCACGGTGTCGCCGTATTCTATAAGCGTGAAATAGGCTGCCATATTGGCCTGTGCTCCGGCATGCGGCTGCACATTGGCGTACTCTGCGCCGAAGAGCTTCATGGCACGCTCGATGGCGATTGTTTCGATGGTATCCATGTTTTCGCAGCCGCCGTAGTAGCGCTTGCCGGGGTAGCCCTCTGCGTACTTGTTGGTTAAAAACGAGCCCTGGGCTTCCAAAACGGCGCGGCTGGTGTAGTTTTCCGAGGCGATGAGGTTAATGGTTTCTTTTTGCCGCTTGCCTTCCAGGGCGATGGCACAGCTTATTTCGGGGTCGGCCTTTTCAAGTGAACTCATAATTTCCTTCCTAAGAGGGCAAAAATATCGAGCGTGCAAATGACGCAACCTATATTCTAACTCTTAAAGTGCGTTTTTGGCAACCGAAACGGGGAGGTTGTAGCGGCGGGTTTCAAACCCGCCGCATTGAAAAGATTTGGTGCAGGTTTTAAACCTGCACCTACAAGGTTACAAAATCCGTTTGGATTCAATGGAAGGCATGTCAATATTCTGGATTTTCGTCTCCATTGCCCATCGCAATGGGTTGGTATCGATATATTCCCTTACGCTGTTTAGCTCAGATTCGCTGCGAATAATATGCTCATAGTAGTTGCGCTGCCACAGGTGACTTCCAGTCATGCCTCGTAATTGGTTTACCTGACGCGCCGAGAAGGTTTTGAATCCACGTATAATCTCAGCCAGGGGGTGCCCTGTAGTGGCGGGTTTCAAACCCGCCACCTTTTCGTTGGGTTTAGCGCCCGTGTCCTCCAGGATTATTATTCCGTGGATATGGTCGGGCATAATGACAAAAACGTCTATTTTAGCATTTGAATAATGATTCGGGATTTCCATCCAGCATGACTCTGCCAGCATCCCGCAAGGGTTTAACACCATCTTCTCGCCGATTATATCTCCAAGAATCGGCGATTTTGCCTGCGTGCAGATAGTTATGAAATATGCTCCAGGTTGGGAATAATCGAAATCTTTGAGTCGCGTCAAACGGCGGGGATATCGAGATATAGTTTGATTGGTGATTTTTATATGTTTCATTTTTGATTGAATAGAAGGATTATCAGGATTTGGCAGGTTTTAAACCTGCCACTACAAGGCGGTTGATTGTGTTTCGAGGGAAGCATTCACTTTTGCGATAATGCGGTTAACAATGCGGTGAATGATGGTGAAGAACAGCCATGTTATGGCTAATCCTATAAGCGCGCTCACTACCCATAGCAGAGAAACTTCAGGGTTTCCCCAGGGCGCATTTCCGCTAACCAGCCACCCCTTGAGCGTCCAGTAAAAGCCGAAGCGCATTATCAGGGTAGCCAGTCCGCCCGATACAAGGAACTGTATTATAAATCGCCAGCCGAAACCCATGTGCCACATGGAGAATAGCAGCAGCAGTGCGCAAACAGGAATGGAAAGCCACAGGTGCAGCGGCGAAAGCACGCAGAAAGACAGCAGATGGATTACCAGAAAAGAAGCCACTCCCAGTTGCATAAAACGCTTTAAAAATCCGCTCTGCCGCTTTTCTATCTTGCCCATAAAGGCTGTTAC
>CAYRSY010000095.1:0-5911 GCA_964427105.1 uncultured Dehalococcoidales bacterium | reverse complement strand
AATACGGCTCAACCTCAAGCTACGGAAGTAAAACAGAACCGCAAACTATGGCAGGGTCAGGATCCTTCAACGCTGAAATAACGGGGCTCAATTCCAACAGCAGCTACCACTTCAGGGCGGTTGCCGACGGGGGGGAACACGGCACAGCTTACAGCGAAGATATGGTTTTCAGCACTACGCCGGTAACCATTTTCGTAGAGGTCTTGCCGGCTTCCTCGATTCAGAGCACATCCGCCACGCTTAACGGCAGTTTGACCGCGCTTGGCGGCGCAACCGCGGCAGACCTCTTTTTCGAGTACGGCACTTCTACAAGCTACGGCAGCATAACCCCGACACAATCGATGATAAATACCGGAGCCTTCAGCGCCATGCTGACAGGGCTCGCGCCGGATACCACCTATCACTACAGGATAGTCGCCGACGGAGGTCCTGCCGGCATAGCCTATAGTCAGGATATGACATTCACCACCGCCGCAATCTTGCCAACCCTCGAGGCCTCGGATGCAACGTCGATACAGTCTTCTTCTGCCACGCTCAACGGCAATCTGGTTTCGCCGGGCAGCCTGCCAACGGTAAACACTTATTTCGAATACGGCGCTACTACTAGCTACAGCAATACAACAACTGCGCAATCGATGTCAGCAGCCGGAACTTTCAGCGCTGCCATAACAGGGCTCAAGCCTTATACCATTTATCACTACAGGGCTGTGGCCGATGGTGGGCTGTCAGGTTTGATTTATAGCCAGGATATGACTTTTACAACCGCCGTTATGCCGCCTTCGGTTGAAGTGTCATCCGCCGGTTCAGTCCAAAACGAGTCCGCCGTTCTTAACGGGAATATAACTTCGTTGGGCAGCGCTACAGCGGTCACAGTTTATTTCGAGTTCGGCACGACCACAGGCTACGGAAGCGCTTCAGCAAATCAGACAATAACAACAACAGGGCCGTTCAGCATAGAGATAACAGGGCTGGATCACGGCGTTACCTACCACTTCAGAGCGGTAGCCGACGCCGGCACGCATGGCACATCCCTTTCCGCTGACGCAGATTTTACAACGCAGAAGACTTCTTACCAGCTTTATATCTGGCTGGCTGCAATACTTGGCGTTTTGATTGTAGCAGGCATAGCAATATCCCTTTTCAGAAACAAACGAGGATACAGAAGAAGGAAAAGAAAACCTGTCATAAGGCCGTACGTGGAAACGATATCTGATGACGACCTGATACCTGAAGAGGAAAAGAGCCCTGATATTGGAGTCCATCCTGAAAGCAAAACTAAAGTGGATATTAGCGAGGAGAAAGCTGTTCCCGAAGCAACCACAGAAGGAAAGGGCTCGCCTGACGAAAAGATAAAAACGGATAAGGAAATAAAATCAGACGATGACGACAAGCCGGACGACAGGGTGAATCCGCATGACGACCTGCCGCTGATAAAGTAAAAAAGCTATCTGAGTTGCCCCGTTCTATTTCGAACAACAGGAAGCCCTCCCAGAAATACAAACGGAGGGCTTCTTAATTTCCTGAGAAAGTGACGCCCACGGAGCGAGTCGAACGCTAGTTGGAATAACACAGCGATCCACTAAAGTATTGATATATTCCAAGATAGCAAATCTACAAGCCTTGCAGCTGAATCAGATTATATATATCTCAAAGAATTGACAACGCACCTCTAGCCTCATAGTATATAAACAATTTACTACCATACCCCTGAGGAATAATTTCATGAAAACTACGGCCAAGAGTGATAAAAAAAAGACTTCGGTTTCAGAATCCTGCAAAGAGTTAAACAACAAGATTGCCGAACTGGAACGGCGTTTAGCCCAATCCGAAGAATCCCTTGACGTTCTACATTCAGAATTTCAACAGATTACACAAAATATCAGGCATGGTATTCGTGTCATAAATCGGGACTCTACTGTCAGGTATATTAACCAGTCCTTTGCAGATATGTCAGGAATAAGTCCTGCCGATGCTATCGGCAAAAAATGCTGGGAGATATTCCCCGGCCCTTTTTGTCACACCCCGAATTGTCGTCTAAGCCGGATTATTGATGGCGAAAAATCGATACAAACGGAAATAGAGCGCACCAAACTCGATGGTTTAAGGATGCCTTGTATAGTAAATGCCGTGCCCTTCTATTCGAATACGAATGAAATCAATGGAGTGATTGAAACCTTTACCGATATCACTGAGAAAAGGCAATTACAAAACGAGGTGGAGGAAACGGAAGGGCGCTATCATGCTTTAATAGAATTGGGAAACGAAGCCGGCGAAGCCATAGTCATGCTTCAGGATATCAATGATAAAGAAGGCATTCAGACATTTGTAAGTGAACAATGGCTGCATATCACTGGATATACCAGGGAGGAATTATTAGGGAAATGCTTTTTTGATATTCTTGAGAAAGAAGACCGGCAACCATCAATAGACAGGCATCGATTAAAGATGTCCGGCAGGATTGTTCCTGGTCTGTATGAAATGAAAATCAGACGCAAAGATGGAAGCATAAGGATAATTGAGCTTACAGGGGCTTGCACTACCTATCGCGGCAATCTTGCCAATATTCTATATATACGGGATGTAACAGTTAACCGCGAGGAGAAAGAAAATTTAAGAGCATCGGAAGAAAATTACCGGGGTCTTTTTCAAAATGTACCTGTTGGCATTCTTGAGATAAACTACTCATTTGTAAAGCCCATACTTGATGACATCATTAATAGCGGAGTAGAAGATATCAGAAAGCATTTTTCTCAAAATCCTGATGCTATATCACAATGTCTTCGATTGACAAGACTCATAAATGCCAACGCTGAAATTTTGAAACTATGGGAAACCAATACTATAGATGAATTAAGAAATAAAATGCTTTCGTCTCATTTAAAACAGCTTGATAAAGGGGATGTTAAAGAGTCTTTTATTGGTCTTGCAGAACGGAAAACCAGTTTTTCCTACGTAGAAAAGATCAATATAAACAAAAAGAAAAGAAAAGAGGTAAAAGTTCAAGTTTCTGTTGCGCCTGGATATGAGGAAACATTATCAAAAGTATATGTCGGCTTTCTGGACATCACCGATCTTCAAAAGGCTGAAAGAAAGCTGAAATTATACATGGGGCATCTTAAAGATTTAGTGGACGAAAGAACTTCGCAGCTCTCTCTTGAGATTAAAAAACGCACTGAGGCTGAATTGGTGTTGAAAGATTTATATTCACAGGAATTATGCTCAAGACATAAACTCGAAGAGTATATCAAGCAACGAACCGATTTTATTTGGGGACTCGTGCATGAAATAAAGACCCCGTTAACTCCTATGGTTGGCGCCAGTGAAATACTGATGAACAAGTGCAGTGATAATAGCGAATTATCACGTATTGCACAGAGTATTTTCATCGGAACTCACAATCTTAGCAAGAGAATTACTGATTTAACAGATTTGGCTATGGGGGAGATGGGTATCCTGAAATTGAATTATCAGCCGATAGATGTCAATTCCATGCTCAACGAAGCAGTTCAGTATATGATGTTTGAAGCGGAGAAGAAACAAATCCAGTTAATACTGAAAAATATGGATGTCGCGCCAATAGTCTGGGGAGACGAAAACCGCCTGCATCAGATACTTGTCAATCTTCTGAGCAACGCTATCAAACACACTCCGCAGCAAGGCGAAATCCGTGTAATCTCGTCGCGCTCTGACGACAATCTGGTTATTGAAGTAGCGGATAATGGCTGTGGTATCGCTGAAAAATATCAGCAAAAGCTTTTTGAACCCTATTCCCCTCAAAAGCCAAGACAGAAATCCAGCGGTTTGGGTTTGGGCTTGCCACTGTCAAAAATGTTCGTCGAATTTCATAACGGGCAAATATGGTTCAGCAGTGCCGAAGGAAAGGGCAGCCAATTCTTTTTTAGTATTCCCATAGGATCAGGAGAAGGTCATGAAGATTCTTGCTATTGAAGATAGCCAGCAAACCACAGAATTTATTTCACTAGCTTTTAATGTAGGATGGCCTGCGGTTGATTTGATAATAGCTGAGACAGGAAGGGAGGGGCTGGATTGCTTTGAAAAAGACCCCCCTGATACTGTCATCCTTGATATTGGTCTTCCTGATATAAGCGGGTATGATGTTTTAAAAAGTATCCGTAGTTTTTCAAAAGTACCTGTAATTATAATTACCGTGAGAAACTCGGAAAGTGACATCGTAAAAGGGCTGGAAATGGGAGCCGATGATTATCTGGTCAAGCCTTTCGGTCAGATGGAATTGCTGGCGCGTGTCAAAGCCGTTAATCGCAGGAGCAATGTCGATATATCAGACATTGTTAGTCATGGGCCTATTATTTTAAATTCTATAAATCAACTCACAATTAAAGGGAAAACAACACATCTGAGCCCGATTGAGGCGCGTCTCCTTCGTTTGTTTATTGCACGTGGAGAGCAGCTGGCAAGTTATGAAGACATGGCAGAATGTATCTGGGGTTCATCTTACCCTAGTTCTAATGATGCCATCCGTATTTATATCAGGCGGTTACGATTAAAACTTGCCGTCAACCCTGCTGTTCCCTGCATAATAGAATCGATATCGGGGATTGGATATTCATTGAAAGTGCCACATTAATCATTCCATTATTTATACCGATATCTGATATCAATCGTTTAATACAACCAGAATAATACTTCTGGTATATCACTAATTTTTTGTCATACCTGATTCATACTATATCAGCATTCTATATTCTCCTGAAATAATTCTTAATAGAAAAAATGCTCTCTCATGTTTTTTCGATTAGTTAATAATTTGTAACTAATTATTAACTAATTTTGCACTTAAATTGCCTGTCAGCTATCCGCGTTTTGTTACATTACTCTTATACACTGTTATAGAAATCGATTTGATATTTCCCTGAAAAAATTCTGGCGAAAAGCAAGTGTTTGTTGAAGGTTCAACGCTCACGGAGCGAGAGCGGAGTAAAGCAGTGTGCCAGGGTGTTTTTCTCGCTCTGGTTCATATAATGCCATCCCTCTCTTGTGTGGTTATTTATTAATTCAATCAGTCTATGCAGCAAGAGTCAGTGGCTGAAATTAGTAAAGATTTGAGTCGTTTACGATGCAGAGAGTCAATCGCACTACGATAGCCCTCCAAAAAGACACCTCCAGAAGGTTTGACAGCAGCCGTATTTTTGGTCAGCGCTGCGACTCTTTCATTAATAAGATAGCTGAGTGCAGGGAGAAATATCTCACAGTCGGTTCACTGTGTAACACGGGGAAAACCTGTTAGCCAGACTGTAGAAAAATAACGTTCATGATTACTGATATTCGTAGAACTAGCGTTTCAGTAAGCAAAAATACCAAGGTCAGACTGGATAAATGGCGCGCTCCGGGGCAATGCTACGATGGTTTTCTCCAACAACTTGTCAACCTTTGGGAAGACACCCATAACGCGAGTGGAGTGGAATATATAAAGCAAAAATTATAAACAGCAAGCATTCATCTGGTACTGGACACCGCGGTTCAATCTGATGGCAAAGCATTCTATAGATTATAACGCTAAAACTATTTGCAAAAAGAATGCATGTAAATTTGCGCATGAATATAGAAGTACAAACAAGTAAATAACATGCTGGGGAGGTGATGCAAAGAAAAGAAAAGATTATTTATTGATGGTTTACTCACAATAATTATTGAAGGAGAATCGAATGGCTGAAGAGCAAAAAGAACATCTTAGCAAAATCTCGAGAAGGGAATTTCTTAAAGACGCGGGTCTTATCGTCGGCGGAGCCACTGTTGGCTCAATGGCTATGATGAGTGCCTGCAGCGGCGATACCAAAACAGTCACCAAAACCGTAGGCGGATCTGCTTCCACCGTAACAGTTACTGCTGCTACGCCAGGAGAAGCTGGATCAAATCTGCTCAATATCACAGT
>CAYRSY010000094.1:0-5920 GCA_964427105.1 uncultured Dehalococcoidales bacterium | reverse complement strand
CACGCCTGAAGTTTTCGCCTGAGGCGACTTTGGCAAAATCAACCAGCATACAGCCGTCCCAGCGCCTGAAGCGTTCGCCATCCTTCAAATTCAACGCTATATCATCCCTGACATCGAAACAATAACAAGTGGGGCAAACCATAATACAGGAGCCGCAGCTCAAACAGGTGGCACTCCTGGTTTCCCAGTACGGGTCATCGTAACTATCTTCCAGTATTTTCGGTAGTCTATCCCTGGGGATATCCAGAGCCAGTTTGTAGCGGCTTAAAGCTTCGCCTCTGACTCTTTTCTGCCTGACAATTTCATCACCCGTAGGCGCCCTGTATTTGGTATGTTTTGCCAGAATTTCAGCGCCGCGTTCAGTGCCGATTTTAACAATATAGCTGTTACCGATATCGGTTAAAAGCAGGTCGAATCCGGTTTCAGTCCAGTTTGTGCCCATGCTGGGAGCGAAACTGCGGGGTGACGGATGCAGACAATCCACCCCGATTATAAACGTGTTTTCCCGCCTGGCGATGTAGTTGGGGTCGGGATTATGATTCATAAAAACATCATCCAGCAACTCGATAGCCTTGATATCATAGGGATGTACCCCGATAATCACCCTTGGAGTATATTTTATTACCGGTTCGATTTGATGACTGTTTCCCGTTTTAAATTTTAAAAGGGTTTCCTTTTCAGGGAAAATATATCGGGTAGGCGGAGAGACTGTAACATCGTAATCAAGGCTAAGTTCATAAAAACCTGAAATCCTGTCATAGACATATTTCCCCTGCTTTGCCTTCACACCGACAACTTCGGTTTCTTTAAGTAAATTCTCCACCATTAAAGCCAGATTATCTCTTGATATGGCAAAGGATTTTTTTATTCCCAATATTAATTCATCTGTATTTGCCTCAAACGAATTCTCCTGGTTTAAAGCATTAATATTATCCCGGTATATCGATTCTATTGTTCCCAGTATTATCCTTTGCAGATCATCCATGTCTATCGGTTTAACCATGTAATCTACAATACCGATTTTCTTGGCTTCCAGAACCGTTTCTTCCTGCGGATAAGCGGTAATTATAATCGATTTTATCCAGGGTCGTATGGCTTTCATTTCCCTAAGCGTCGCCAGTTGAGTTTCACCGTGCAGCCTGACATCCATGATAACAATGTTAAAATCACGCTTTTCGACAATTTTAACAATTTCCTCCCCGCTCTGAGCAGCAGTGACATCAAATCCGGCGCTTTTCAACCAGTCGCACAGGGACTCTCTGACGATGGGATCGCTTTCAATAATAAGCACAGAACTCTCGTTCATATTGCACATCCCCTTACATTTATTTACAACGCATTATCAGACATTTATCAAAAATATCCGATATAAATTAATAACTGTTAAACGACTTTTTAGCTGCGTTTAGCGGCGAGCTTTGCTTTTTGCGTATCCACCATACCCTGCCCGAATTCACAACTCTTGCACTGGAAGAGACGGCTGCATACCCTGCTGGAAACATCCCCTTTCATGCAATACAGGCAGTATCTTTGTGCTCCGGGACGTTCCTTTAATTCCTTTATTTTAGGATTGGCGACTTTTTGAAAAGTCAATCCTTTTTCTTTTTCTACTGCTTCCTGAGCTTTTTTGAGCCATATCCTGGCATCCATGTTATCAGGCGCTACATTTAATATGGAATTAAATTGCTTTATGGCATCGTCAAATTTAGCATTATTGAAATTGTCCTGCCCAATTTTTAAGTGTTCCGGTACATCTTTCGGATTAACCGTTAAATACTCACCTGTGTTCATACTTCCCTCCCAAATATATATTATCCTCTATTAAATTAATAGTGCAATTTTCCTGCCAATTAATAAACCACAGTAAATTCATTTACTGATTTTATATTTTGTTATCCCGTAGACTTTAATCTTGTTGTAAAGAGTCATGCGGGAAATACCTAAAACAGAGGCGGTTTTGCTGCAATTCCCTCCGCAGTCTTCCAAAACATTCGTTATGTGTTTCTTTTCGATTTCCGTTATGCTATCCAGACTTTTTTTATACCCTGCTGTTCCTATCTCTTCCATTAACAAATCTGTTTTAGTTACCGAATTATCTTTTGACAGGATTACAGCCCGTTCAATAACGTTTTCCAGTTCCCTGACATTACCCGGCCAATCGTATTTCAATAAAATATCCATGGCTTCTGATTCAATTTGGTCGATATCCTTTTGGTTTTCCAGAGTAAACTTTCTTAAAAAATGCTCGGCAAGCAACGGAATGTCTTCTTTTCTGTCCCGTAAAGGCGGTAATTCAATGTTTACGACATTCAGCCTGTAGTATAAATCCTCCCTGAAGTTTCCCCGCGAGACTTCCTGTTTCATATCCTTATTAGTGGCGGATATCAGTCTTACATCCACCTTCACAACTTCGTTGCCGCCGACACGTGTAAATTCCCTTTCCTCTAAAACCCTCAGCAAGTGTACCTGAATATTGGCGCTCATATCGCCGATTTCATCCATAAAAAGTGTCCCTTTATCGGCAATTTCAAACTTGCCTTTTCTCTGTGCGTGGGCACCTGTAAAAGAACCTTTTTCATGTCCGAATAGTTCACTCTCAAGTATATTCTCAGGCAGGGCGGCACAACTTATGGCTACAAACGGTCGGTTATGCCGATTACTGTAGTTATGTATTGCCCTGGCTATCAGTTCCTTCCCTGTCCCGCTTTCCCCGGTTATAAGTACAGTGGCATTGCTTTTAGCGACAGCCTTAACCAATTCGACCACTCGTTGTATTTTAGTACTTTTATATACTATATTTTCAAAGCTGAAACGTTCATCAAGCCTATGATGCAATATAAAATTTTCCTGTTTTAAATTTTGTTGTTCAATCAGTTTTTCAAGCAACAGTTCTACTTTACCGGGGCAAAACGGTTTTTCGACATAGTCAAAGGCCCCTTCCTTCATAGATGTGATAGCAGTGGATATACCGCCATAGGCGGTCATTATAATACAACCGGTTTGTGCGGATATTTCTTTTGCTTTCTTTAGTACTTCAATGCCGTCCATCCCCGGCATAACCAAATCGATAAAGGCAATATCGGGCTTCTTTTCCGCGATAAGATTTAAAGCAGTACTCCCGTTATCAGCCAGCAAAACATCGTAACCGAGTTCCGTTAACCAATCATTAAACGAATCCCGTATTACGGCCTCGTCATCAACTACCAGAATTTTAACTTTCTTCTTCATGATTTACAGGCAGGTAGACTTTAAAAGTAGTGCCTTCCCCCTCTTTGGTCAATATTTCTATTTTCCCGTGATGACGCTGTACGATACCATATGATATTGCCAGTCCCAATCCGACACCCTTCTGGTCTTTTTTAGTGGTGAAAAAAGGCGTGAATATTTTTTTCATATTGTCGGGTGATATACCTACGCCGGTATCGATTACTTCGACTAATACCTGCTCTCCCTCCTGCAATGTGCGTATAGTCAGAATTCCTCCGGCGGGCATAGCCTGTATGGCATTCATAATAAGGTTGGTGCAAACTTGTTGAATCTGTCCGAAATCGGCAACTATTTTCGGCAATTTCGGCGACAATTCTTTCAATACCTGTACATTTTGCATTTCAGCCGAATGGATACCCAGGTCGTAGCTTCTATCGACTATTTCATTGATATCGACTTCCCAGAACTCAGGAACGGATTGCCTCGAAAAATCAAGCAGACTCCTGACCAGCTTGGTACTTCGATTGAGTTCCGTCTCCATTTTAGACAGGTAATCGAGAGCGACATCAGGTGCAAAATTGTCACTCTTTAACTTTTTTGCCATAAGCTGTGTATAAATAAGGACACCGGATAGAGGATTATTAATCTCATGAGCAACAGAGGCTGCCAGTTGCCCGAGCGATGTCATTTTTTCCGCCTGTATTAAACCATCCTGTGTTTCCTGCATATGTTTATGTAAATAAGGCCAACACATTTCGATTTCCGCCAGCCCCTCGCTGACAGCGACAGCCAGTTCATGACAGGTACTGTAGCCACAGGCGCCGCAATTGAATTGTTCCTCAGGATTAATCCTGTTCATCTTTCGCAGGACTTCTTCTATTTCCTGGTCTCCCGGTGAAGCCAACCTGACGTTTTGAGTAATAAATTGCCTGCTTAAATCGATATCCCCGTACTTTTTCAGGTCACGCTCGGTTTGTTCGGGATTAGACCCTTTCAGGGCATAGCGTGCAACCAATTCCTCCCGCCGGTAAATACTCAGGTCATTATCGATTACCGGACCGCCCACGCATCCATGACAAAAATAAAGGTTAATCAGTTTGGCGTTAATTTCACCGAGTGCAAATTCATTCAGTATTTTCGATACAGCTTCACTACCGTTTGCGCTGATAACCTCGTTTTTTAAAATATCATCCGACAATCCGGCAATTTTCGCCAGCCCTCCGGAAATCGACATCAGTCTTCCCAGGTTTGGAGTCGGTCCGCTGAAATCAGCTTCCGGTTCTTTCTCGGGAGCTATATTTTTTGCCATAAACATTTCTTTAAGCTCGGCAAATGTTAAAACAGCATCGACAACTCCACGATTGCTTGCTTTGCGCGCTTCATCTTTTTTCGCCACACAAGGACCGATAAATACCACTTTTGCCTTCTTGTTATAATGCTGTTTTATAAAACGGCCGGTGGCTATAGTCGGTGATACAATATGCGCCATATATCCGATTAACTTCGGATAGTATTTTTCAATATAGCTGACTACTGCCGGACAATTTGATGACAATACAGGTTTACCGGTCTGATTGCCCAAAAGACGCCTGTATTCCCTGCCGATGAGTTCAGCGCCGAATGAATCTTCCATTACTTCATTAAAACCCAGTTTCTTCAATGCCGAAACAAAACTGCCCGGCGCAATTTCCGGCATGGCTGCCGGAAAAGAGGAGGAAACCACCGCAATTAAATAATTATCGCTCTGGCTCAGCAGCTGCCACACCAGGCTGGTATCGCTCTCGACCCTCTTGGCGCCCGTAGCGCACACTTCCAGGCAGTTTCCGCAGACAATACAGCGTTCCCTGATTACCTGCGCCAGTCTGTCCTCTACTTTAATAGCTTTTACAGGGCAACTGCGGATGCAGGCATAGCAGCTCTTACATTTGTCTTTCTCAGTATAAATAATACTCATTTACCTGTTTCTCCCGGCGGGTATTTTAAGTTCTTTTCTTATATTGGCAACTGTGCGTCTTGATATATTGATTCCATACTTATCAGCCAGTTTAGACTGAATGACAGTATCCGAATAACGATTGTTTTCCGACTGTAATACCTGTTTAACAACCGACATGCGAAATTTTCGCGGATTAGGAAAGAGGCTCTTTAAAGTAACTTCTCTGCCGCAGGGAAGCTCTATTGTCTTGAATTTAATAGAACGGCTAAACCGGCTGGGATTGATGCCCAATTTAGGAGCAATTTCTTTCTGGCTGAGCGGCAGTAAATCTGCAAATTTGCCCGACTCGATATATGCCGATTGTTTTTCGACAAGGTTAACAAGAATCAGATGTAGAGTATCTTTACAGACATTGATCATTTCCAGTTTTTTAAACAGTGCCCTGATTGTCCTGATTTCCTTTTCCGTTGTGCATTTTTTTGCCGCGTATTTTTCAAAGGTTTCATAATCAATAATATAACGGCCTCTGGCTAACGATTTAGAAAAATAATTAATTCTAAGTCCAAATCCTTCCCTTTCGATTGCCGCAATTTTTGTATAATTTATAGAATTTGAATCCAGTGAGGATGCAGAACAAAACTCGTCCATTACCGCCATATCATTGATCAGGTTATTGATAGCCTTGACCAATGATACTGATATGTCGCAGGCCGCGGCAATTTCATTTTCAGATAAAATTTCTTCAGGCAACAGAAAGTATTTCTTAAATTTATCCGG
>CAYRSY010000093.1:3060-5946 GCA_964427105.1 uncultured Dehalococcoidales bacterium | reverse complement strand
GTTCTACCAAAGGCCGGCCTGCCCTGGCACTGCAAGCCTATTTTTGAAGCGCTACAAGCTGCTGACAGGCCGGACCTTTCTAGATATTGGTAAAAAAGAAACCTTGGGAAAATGTTGCACCGTCGGGAGTATGAGATGAAAGTGAATCCGGATATCAGCCCTGAAGAATTGAAAGTATTCCTTGAAGAAGCAGACGAGCAGATCGAGCTTCTGGACAATGCTATCGTGCGCATGGAAAAAGAGGCTGATAATGCCGAACTCATGCAGGAGATATTCCGCGCCGCTCACACTATCAAAGGCTCCTCCGGTATGGTGGGGCATGTCAGGATGGCGGAACTAACGCATGCAATGGAGACTATGCTGGACAAACTCCGGAATGGCCAGCTGGAAGTTACTTCACAGATAGTCAACGCTTTGCTGTTCGGTCTGGATGCGCTTAAAGAACTCAAGGAAGAGGTGGTGTCGCAGGAGGATGCAGACCTGGACATAGCGCCTATCGTGGAGCGCCTGAAAGAGCTTACGAGTGCAGAAGCCGGCGCAAAAGCCAAAGACGCTTCGATCTGCAACAGCCTTGAACTGAACCCGTTGCAGCTTCAGGCAATCAAAGAAGACCTGGTAAAAGAGCACAATATCTATCGTATCAAAACGAACGTCCCATCCGACAGCGTTTGGGCGGCAGTGCGTTTCATGCAGGTATTGAACGAACTTAACCGCATAGGCAAGGTGGTGGCTTCCAGCCCCAGTGCCAAAGAAATCGAAGAAGAAAAGGTGGCTTTCGACCTGGAGGTCATCTTCTCCGGGCTGGCGGATATGGATGCGGTGCAGGGTGAAGTTAAATCGGTGGCCGAAATCGACAAAGTGACAATCGTTCATGTAACCGAAGAAGAAATATTCGGCAATGAAAAGACTCCGATACAGAATGACAGGGAAAAACCATCCTGCGCTGCCGAAAACGCTGCGTCTGCCGGTAATGCCATACAGAAAACCTCCTCCGTTTCCGGGCAGGATTCCCAGACATTGCAGAGTGTACGCATAGATGTCAAGGTTCTGGATAACCTGATGAACATTGTTGAAGAACTGGTGATAGACCGTTCACGCATCAGCCGTGTGGGGAAAGTGCTTACCGCCAAATACGAAGGCGACGAAATAATTCAGGAGTTGAGCGAAACCTCCAATCATATCATTAAAATTATCAATGAGCTTCAGGAAAATATTATGAAGGTCAGGATGGTGCCTATCAGCACTATCTTCAGCCGTTTTCCACGCCTGGTGCGCGATCTGGCCCAGAAACAGCAGAAAAAGCTGGATTTCAGCGTAGAGGGCGGGGAGACGGAACTGGACCGCTCTATTATTGAACAGATACGCGATCCCCTGCTTCATCTGCTGCGCAATGCGGTGGATCACGGGATTGAGCCTCCGGGTGCGCGTCAGGCTGCCGGAAAACCAGAGACAGCGGCTGTTAAACTGGACGCCCGCCAGGAGCAGGGGAATATCGTTATTACCCTGCAGGATGACGGCAAGGGCATTGATACCGTCAAACTCAAGGCGGTCGGCATCAAGCGCGGGCTTATAACCGAAGAGAATGCGGCCGCCATGAGCGAGGCCGATGCCGTTAATCTGATTTTTCTTCCCGGCCTCTCGACGGCTGAAAAAGCTACGGAGGTCTCAGGGCGCGGTGTCGGCATGGACATCGTGCGCACCAATATCGAAAATCTGGGAGGCTCGATTGCTATCGAAACCAGTTTGGGGAAAGGCACTAAATTTACCATCCGTTTGCCGTTGACGGTTGCTATCGTGCAGGGTTTGCTGATTTCTTCCGGCGGAGCTACCTATATTATGCCTCTGGGATCTGTAGTGGAGACGCTTACCGTAGCCTGCGCCGATATTAAAACTATCAACCAGCGGGAGGTTATCCGCCTGCGTGATTCCATTGTTCCCATAATGGGGCTGGAGAATGTGCTGGGGCGGCAAAGCAGCCGCGTAAAACTGGGCGAGCATAACCTGATAGTGGTTATCAAAGCCGGGGAGCGGCTGGCCGGCCTGGTGGTGGATGACCTTATGGAACGGCAGGAGATTGTGGTGAAACCGCTGGGCAGCTATCTCGGCGATATAGAAGGTATTTCAGGGGCGACTATTTTGGGCGACGGTCAGGTGGCGCTCATTCTGGATGCGGCTTCGTTATCCAAAATGATGACGCGGGGAACCGAAGGTATCCACATGAAACGCGCTGCTGCGCTGATGCCGGTGGCGGCATGAACCTGTTTGGTTAAAAGATGAGCTAAAAGAGCAATGTGAACAGGCTTTTATCTCATAACGCAGGCTTTTAGTGACATTGCGGATTAACGTTTCAAGTCCTTAATAATAAACCCTGAGACCTTATTATAAAAAGAGCCGCATGAGAAAATAATCTGGCAATATTCAAAAATCTGATTATTGATTGATAAAGGAGAATATGATGCAACAAGTATCACTGCTTACCAAGGAAGAACTATCGGTCTGGAGCTGGCTGGTAAGTAAAGGAATCGGAAATGCCATGCAGGGCCTGTCTTCCATGATAGGCGCTGAGCTGGTGGTAACCTCGTTACGCCTTGAGCAATGCTCCGTACAGCAGGCAGCCGATCTCCTCGGCGGGCCCGAGAACATGGTTCTCGGTATCTATCTGAATGTCGAAGGCGATGCCACCGGACATTTGATGCTGGTGCATGATCCTGCTATGGCTTACAGTCTTATCGACATGCAGATGGGGCTTCCCACCGGCACAACCCAGCAACTGGATGAAATGGAGCGTTCCATTATGGGAGAGATGGGCAATATCACAGGTTCTTTCTTTCTCAATGCCCTGGCGGATGCCACCGAGATGACGCTGTCCATTTCGCCGCCGGCTGT
>CAYRSY010000093.1:0-2960 GCA_964427105.1 uncultured Dehalococcoidales bacterium | reverse complement strand
GTTCCCATGCTGGTGCAGATGATGCTCCGCAAGGGGGCTTCAAAAAGCCGCATGGTGGTAAAAATGGCCGGCGGGGCACAGATGCTGCAGGCGCTTATCGGAGGGCAGGGCATTGAAATGGGCGCAAGGAATATCGAAATGACCCGCCAGGCGCTGGCAAGAGAGAGCTTGAGTATAAAAGCTTACGATACGGGCGGGAACAAAGGCCGTTCCCTGTGGCTGGAAGTCGGAACCGGGAAGGTCATGGTTAAAATAATCGGCTCTACGCCGACAGAACTGTGACGGTAAAGAGGCGGCAGCGCAGATTTAATTACGGAGGATTCAAGTGCCAAGAATAATGGTTGTAGATGATTCTTCTTTTATACGCGCCAGATATAGCAGGGCGCTTAAAAGCGGCGGATTTGATGTGGTGGAAGCAGGCAATGGCGCTGAAGCTCTTGAGAAATATCGCCAGTATGAACCGGATGGAGTGCTTCTGGATGTTAACATGCCGGTAATGGATGGTATCGTTACCCTGCATGAATTGATGCGCATGGATCAGACAGCCCGCGTGGCGCTGGTAACCTGCGCCGGGACACAGTCTATTGTATTGAGCGCGCTGCGCTGCGGGGCCAATGATTGCCTTAACAAACCTCTGGATGACGGCAGAATTGTAAGCATCGCTAACCGGCTGGTATCGTACCATGCCTCTGCTGGCGCGGCCCATGCATGCGCTGCCTGATAAAATTAAATCAAAATAAAAGGGAGTAATAATATGGCAAAAATACTGGTAGTTGACGATGCGGCTTTTATGCGTATGAGATGCTCCAAGCTGCTAACTGAAAACGGCTATGAGGTCTGTGAGGCTACCAATGGGGCTGAAGCTCTGGACAAATATCAGTCCGACAAGCCGGATGTAGTGTTGCTGGACATCACCATGCCTAAAATGGATGGGATCGTAACGCTTACGGAACTCATGAAGATTGATCCGGGAGCCAAGGTGGCCATGGTTACAGCGATGGGGCAGCGCTCCATGGTGATGAACGCCTTAAAGGCAGGCGCCCGCGACTTCGTAGTAAAACCGTTCGATTCCGGCCGTGTTCTGGAAACTGTTCAGAAACTGGCAGCCTGAAGAAATCGCCGGCTGTTGTTCCGGCATGGGGGTATAGCATGATCAGGTTGTTAATAGTAGATGATTCCGCTTTTGCGCGGTATTCGATAACCAGACTGGTGAACGCTGATCCCGAGATCGAGGTTGTGGCCTCGGCCAGGGATGGTGTAGAGGCGCTGGAGAAGGTTTCCCAGTTACATCCGGATGTTATCACTCTGGATGTGGAGATGCCGCGCATGAACGGATTGGAAACCCTGCAAAAGATTATGGCAGAGAATCCGACGCCTGTTTTGATGGTAAGCAGCCTTACCAGTGAAGGCAGCGATACAACGCTTAAAGCGCTGGAACTGGGAGCTGTGGATTTTTTCCTGAAATCCAATCCTTCCTGTCCCACAGGGTACTATGGCGCCGAAGGCCGTCTGCTGGACAAAATACACATGGCGTCCAGAATAGATAAAAACAGGTTGAATCCGGGCAGCATCAATCGTCCCGTAAGAACGTTAGCCAGGACTGTCAGGCCGATTTCGGCAAATGCTCCGAGGAATATCATTGCCATTGCCAGTTCGACCGGAGGGCCGGGAGCGTTGTACACCGTAATCCCGCAGCTTCCTCATGATATTCCGGCTGCCGTGCTGATAGTGCAGCACATGCCTCCGGCTTTTACCAAATCACTGTCCGATCGCCTGAATGATCTCTCTCCGCTGTCGGTTAAAGAGGCGCAGGAGGGAGACCGCATAACGGAAGGGCGTGTTTTGGTGGCTCCAGGCGGTTTTCATATGGAGGTCGAGCGCGGGTACAAGGTTAGCCTGAATAAAGAGCCTCCTATCCTCGGACTTCGTCCGGCAGCAGACGTGATGCTTTCTTCCGTGGCTCAGCTTTATGGCCGGAATACAATCTGTGTGGTGCTGACCGGCATGGGTTCTGACGGCACAAAAGGCGCCGCACTCATAAAATCCGCCGGAGGACGGGTAATCGCGCAGAACGAGGCTTCCTGTGTGGTCTATGGCATGCCGCGCAGCGTGGTGGAAGCCGGAGCCGCAGATGAAGTACTGCCGCTTAACGACATTGCCGGACAGGTCAGCAAACTCTGCCAGAGCAAAGAAACAGCGGGAGCTTTATTATGATGAATGACGAAGAATACGCTTATTTAAAGAAAAAATTCCTGAAGCTTACCAATATAGATCTGGATGCGTATAAAAGCCAGCAGATGCGCCGCCGCCTGAGCGCATACATTGAAAACAGCCCGACGAGCAATGTGGCCGAATATTGCGTCAGGCTGGAGCAAAACCCGGAGATGCTGGAAAAACTGCGCAATTATATGGCTATCAACGTCTCGGAGTTTTTCAGGGATTTGCAGTTGTTCGAACAGCTTAAAAATAATGTCCTGCCGCAGCTTTTAGCCCGCAGTTCCAGACTGAATATCTGGAGCGCCGGGTGTTCGCACGGCGAGGAACCTTACACTTTGGCTATGATGCTGGGTGAGCTCAACCCTGCGGCACTGCATCGTATTCTGGCTACCGATATCGATGATGAAGCTCTGGGGCAGGCCAAAGCAGGAGGCCCTTACTCTCACGAAGTGATGAGAAGCCTGCCCGCCACGCTGCTTCAAAAGTATTTTACAAAACTGCCGAACGGCAACTATAACGTAAATGCCGATCTTAAACAGAAAATTGTCTTCCGCAAGCATAATCTGCTTGCTGATTCCTTCGAGAAGGGTTTTGATTTGATCCTGTGCCGCAATGTCACTATTTATTTTACGGAAGAGACGAAGAATGTTCTGTACCGCCGCTTCCTCGAATCCCTGAAACCGGGAGGGTTCCTGTTTTCGGGAGGCACGGAGGTTATGCTGAATGCTTCGACTATTGGTTTT
>CAYRSY010000092.1:0-6011 GCA_964427105.1 uncultured Dehalococcoidales bacterium | reverse complement strand
CTTCCTGATCGCCGGCCAGACGGTTCAATTCCGCCAGCGTGCGCGAAGGAATGATAGCAACCGATTTCTCGGATACAGCCGTTGCCAGAGGCAGTTTGTACACCGCCAGACGGAAACCGTCGGCAGCCGCCAGTGTGAGCGTTTTATCCTCGAACTCAGCATTTACGCCTGTAAGCACCGGACGCGACTCATCGGTTGCGGCGGCAAACACCACCTGGCTAATGGCCTGACGCAATGCGCCTATTTCAACCTTGGTAACAATGCCGTCATCCACTTTGGGAATCGGGGGAAACTCCTTGGCGTCCACGCCGCTGATGCGGGCTTCAAAACGGGCGCATTTGAGTTCGAGCGTCTTTCCCTTGGGTGTCAGCTTTACATCAATTTTGTCATTAGGCAGCGAGGCCACAAACTCGGTAAGCAGTTTCGAAGGGACGGTAATAGCGCCTTCTTCTTCAACCTTAGCTCCTATCCAGCAGCTTACCGCCATCTCAAGATTGGTGGCCACCAACTTTAGCCGCCCCTGCTCGCTGGTCAATAGCACATTATTAGTGATGGGCAAGGTAGTGCGGGTAGCGGCAGCGCGGCCAACCAGCCCCAGCCCTTTATTCAGATTTTCTTGCAGACAGGTCAGTTTCATATATCCACCCCCTGATTTACGTTAGTGGTCTAGTATATACCCAATTATACAGCAGACTCAAGAGGCAGATAGTACTTTACCCTCATACAGAGTTGAGTTTTTCTCTTGCCTCAAAAGAATAACAGAGGACAGGTTATTTGATTTGGGATAGCTTCATAAGAAATTTTCGGGCTCTCATAGCTGCTTTTGCGCGATGGCTTATGCGATTTTTGGTTTCGGGCGAAAGTTCGGCCATAGTCTTACCCAGTTTCGGAAAATAAAAGACCGGGTCATAACCAAATCCGTTACCGCCTTTTGGCTCGATTGTGATAACCCCCCTGCAGCTTCCTGAACAAATTTTTGTTTCACCGCAAGGCAAAGCAAATGCTATCGCACATCTAAAACGCGCGCTGCGCTTCTCCAATGGCACTTCGTTGAGCCTATCAAGGAGATAAGCAACGCGTTCGGCGTCGTCAGCGTCTGGCCCTGCATAACGCGAGGATAATACCCCCGGTTCGCCATTGAGCGCATCTACTTCCAATCCGGAATCATCCGCCAATGCCATCAACCCGCTGGCGTTGGCAAAAGCGCGTGCTTTGAGTCTGGCGTTGGCCGCGTAAGTCTTGCCCTCTTCTTTAACATCAAGATAAAGGCCGCATTCAGCAGGACTGACTATTTCATAGGGTATGCCCCGCAATAAAACACGAAACTCCTCCAGTTTACCCTTGTTGTTGGTAGCCAGGAGGAGCTTCGGTGTAATCATCAGAAGTATTTTATTTACCCATCGATATGCTTAAAGCGTTCTTTAAGCTTGTTCATAACCTGGGGCATAGTGGTATATTCCATTTCCTCAAGCGGCAGGCGATGCGGCTCGAATGGGCCATGTGCACGCATATAATCAGCAGCATCGAGAGCCTTCTGGCGGGCATTATCGAAAGACTTGTCGGCAAACATATCACGCGGGCCAACCAGCATGCCATTAGCCAGTTGGAAACCGCAGGCCACTACACGGGGAGGACCATCAAAACGGGTAGGCATGCTGTCAGGAATGGAAACAGGCATGAAAGGACCTACATGCGAACCCCGCATCCAACCTTCCACCAGATGAGGCATGGTGAAAGGCTCCAACACCTCGCCCACAGCGGGGAAGATACCCTGAGCACGCACTATACACACAGGATCATCCTTGCCGACGTATCGCCCGGCAATAAGCGACAGTTTCTGGGTGGAGGATACAGCAGCAATATCGCCCGAGTCCCTGTGACTGACGGATTTGATGCAATAACGTGAAGGCGCGCCGATAAAGACCAGCATATCATAAATTTCCTCGGGGGTATTGAAAGTAATCTTCTGCCCTTTCATAACATCATGCACTTCAAAGGCATAACCATTATGCATGTTCTCGGCAATAACCAGTCCAATGGTATTAAATGGATCGGCAAACATCTTGTATAACGGCAAATTCCATGCGCCGGATGAAGTCTTATCAGCCATAAATATAATTACGGGCTCTGAGCCCCTCTCGGTCAATTCCATTTCTGCTACGCCTGGCCCCATACCCCGTACATTGCATGAAAAAGCATCAGACAGCAAGTCCTGGCCAGCGCCATAAAGCTTCAGCTTCTTGGCTACTTCAGTACAACCGACAAAAGTGTTCCAGGCCAGTTCGTGAATATCTTTGCTATCAACGCCCAAAGTGTGAGTCATTACCAGCTGGGCATCATCGCCGCATTTTGTGACATGGTAATCTACCAGCAGCCCTTTGCTCTTGGCTTTCGCCATACATTCACCGGCATGTGCCAGAACTTCTGGATGTGACTCAGAATGTCCCACGAATCCACCGATATCGGCCTTGATGACGCTTAAAGTTATCTTCATGATTTCTCCTTTATCAAATAATTCCTAATTCAATAATCAATACCTTCGCGCGCTTTTATACCCTGCTCGAAAGCATGTTTTATATTAACCATTTCCGTCACGGTGTCAGCTATTTTAATAATATCCGCGTGTGCATTACGCCCTGTGAGAATTAAATCCACGCCTTGCGGTCTTTCTAGAATCATTTCTTTGACCATATCAACCGGTATTAACCCAAAATCTACGGCATTGTTAATCTCATCGAGTATTACCAGCTCATACTCACCAGTATTTACTATCTCTTTAGCCAAACCGAGTGCCGCTAGTGCCTGTTCGCTGGCTTCTTCGTTCACGCAACCCTTTTTTACCCATGTCGGCTGCCCAAATGAAGCCAATTTGACGTTGGGGAACTGCGCCAGCGCTTTTACTTCCCCCTGGGGAAACATTTTACCTTTCATGAAGAAGATGATACAAACTTGCAGTCCGTATCCGGCAGCTCTTACCGCCGTACCAATAGCAGCCGTTGTTTTGCCCTTGCCATTCCCGGTGAAGACAGTAACCAACCCGGGTCCCATCCTGCGGGCATTATCATCGGCCATAAACCCAGTTAAATACCCCCATATTATAAAGGTATCGCTTCAAAACCGCTACAGTTTAACAATCATGCCACTTTGGTGTCAATACATCAAATCTCACGAGAAAAAACCGGATTCATCAAAATAGATGTATAATTAAACACAATGCCTGATGTCTAAAAGGAGTGATATATGTTCGAGGAAATAACCGTAGCGCTGGATGGCTCCAGCGAAGCCGAAATCGTTCTTCCCTATGTTATAGCCATAGGAATGGCCTTTAATTCAAGGTTTACACTGGTTACGGCAGTCGAAAATGCTTCAGATGATAACAGCAGCGACATGCTGGATTATTTAAAAAAGATAGCGGAGAAATTAAAGCAAAGAGTCATGGGGAAGGCTGTTCTAAACATTTCTACCGAGTTAATCACAGGAAAGCCATCGGATGCGGTATTAAAATTTGCAGCAGAAAAGAAAGCTGACATGGTGATAATAGCAGGGCATGGCGCATCCGGCAGTCATTCCCGTTTGCTGGGAAATATCGCCATGAAGATCCTCTCCGCCAGCAACCGCCCTGTACTGCTGATACGCGCTGAAAGAACACAGGAGAGAAAACCCGAAGAAATGATCAAGCGCATCCTTGTTCCGCTGGACGGCTCCGGCATGAGCGAAGCTTCACTTAAAATAGTTGAACCAGTGGCATCCGGACTTCATGCCGAAATTGTACTCTTCCAGGCTGTCGAGCCGGTGCGTTACGTTCCGGGTTTTGAGACAATGGTGCCAAATGTCGTTCTTCCCAGCGATGACGAGATTAAAAACGCAGCTGTTCAGTACCTTAAAGGGATAGAAGAACCTCTGGCACAAAAAGGGATTAAAACATCCAGTAACATTATAACCGCTGCACCTGCAGAAGCTATTGTAGATTATGCTGATTCAGGAGAGATTGACTTGATAGCCATGACCACACACGGGTTTTCGGGGCTGAAACGATGGGTATTCGGCAGCGTCACTGAAAAAATACTGCAGGCAGGGGATAAACCAGTTTTGTTGATTCCCAACACAAACACATAAACTAATTTATTTTTTAAAGGATGTGTAGAATAAAACAGATGAAAATAGTGCGTTTCGCTATTGCAGGTAAATCCCGCTATGGAATCCTTGAGAAAAACAGGGTTCAACAACTCTGCGGAGAACCTTTTGATCAGATAAAACCAGATGGCACCTTTTTTGACATAGACGACATAAGATTACTGGCGCCCTGCCAACCATCAAAAATAGTTGCCATCGGCATCAACTATCATTCTCACGCAGTGGAATTCAAACACGACCTTCCCGATTCGCCTCTTATGTTTCTCAAGCCCTCTACCGCCGTTATAGGCCCCGAAGATAACATCGTTTATCCACGCTTGTCCCAACAGGTGGATTACGAAGGTGAACTCGGCATAGTAATAGGCAAAACAGCGCATTATGTATCAGCAGTCGATGCCTCTGAATATATTTTTGGTTACACCTGTTTTAACGATGTTACCGCCCGCGACCTGCAAAAAAAAGACGGGCAGTGGACCCGTGCCAAAGGATTCGACACCTTTGCCGCCATCGGACCGTGGATTGAGACCGGAATCAACCCTTCTGCCTTAAAACTCGAAACCCGTCTAAACGGGGATGTGAAACAGCAGGGAACAACATCAGACCTTATATTCCCTGCAAATCAACTTGTCAGCGCGGTCTCGCAGGTAATGACATTATTACCCGGAGATGTAATTGCCAGCGGAACCCCCAGCGGAGTGGGACCGATGCATCCCGGAGATACGGTTGAAGTGCAAATAGAAGGTATCGGAATACTGGTAAATCATGTTGCCACGAGTGCGCAACAGGATTTATGAAGCACATTGATTTAATACATGATAACAAAATATTATTCAACATGAACCATCCGCCAATCTTTGGTATTTTTAACAAAATAGATAACCAAAAAAACATTGCTTTTTATAAACCATGTGCTATAATATACCGCCATTGAGGAAAACCTCCTGTATAAACAGGAACAGGAAGCGAACTGGATATGCTTAAAAAAGGTGACATCGTATCGGTGAGCTACCGCAGCGGATATGACAAGCAGGGGAATCCTGTCATGGAAACCTACGACAGGTGTGTTGTAGAAGAAATCAATGGAAGCAACATAAAAGTAAGCTACCGAGTTATCGGCAAATCAGACGAAGGCAAGGAAGAGATCGAGGTTCACGCAATGAGCTTCAATGTTAACTCTCCGGACTTTGTCAGCGTCACCCCGCAAAAAACAGACAGCATCTAACCCTCTTTAGCTTTCCTTTGCAGTTCATAGAGTCTGTTAAGCGCCTCCAAAGGCGATAGCGTATCAATATCCAGCTTTTCAAGTTCCAGAATGACCTCCGGCTTGCTGTCGAAAAAGGATAATTGTGGCACAGCGTTCTTAGATGATTTTGTCACAGCGTTCACTGCTGAATCATGGCCGTGATTTTCAAGCCCTGACAACACCTCATCAGCTCTTTTTATCACCGGACGCGGCAGACCGGCCAGCCTGGCTACATGAATGCCATAGCTTTTATCAACGCCGCCGGGTATGATCTTATGCAGAAATACCACCTCGCCCCGATCCTCGGAAACAGCCACGTTAAAATTGCATACCCTAGGCAAATAATCCGCCAGCGCCACCAACTCATGATAATGTGTTGCGAAAAGCGTCTTCGCTCCCAACCCAGCCGAGTTGTGTATGAACTCCACTACCGCCTGCGCAATAGCCATCCCATCGTATGTGCTGGTTCCGCGTCCTATTTCATCCAGTATAAGCAGCGAGCGCGGCGTGGCGTTATTCAGTATATTGGCAGTTTCCACCATCTCTACCATGAAGGTAGATTTGCCCGACGAAAGGTCCTCGCGCGCGCCGATGCGGGTAAAGATACGGTCCACCAGCCCGACAACAGCCCTGT
>CAYRSY010000091.1:0-6031 GCA_964427105.1 uncultured Dehalococcoidales bacterium | reverse complement strand
TCCACCTGCCTCAGTTCCATTTCCCGAATAAGAGTGAGTGTGTAGGCAGGGATGTCATCTTCCCGTCCGGCGTATGAAATAAAGGAGCAATAGCCGCAGCGTTTGCGGCAAAAAGGCAGGTGAATATAGATAGAAAACCCGTCAGGAAACATTACATAATATTATAACAGGGAGATGGTTTAAATAGCTATCTGCAACTATTTAGAGGACGATAAGCAAACCGACAAGCCCCAGCACAGCTATAGGCGGCAGCGCCGGCATGGGTTTGCCTTTAAGTATTTTGGCCTGTATGAGATAGGCCAGACCTATTCCAGCCATACCGAAGGCGGCTATCAGCAGTGAGGCGTTAAGTCCTCTGGCGAAATATACCGATGCGGTAAGCAGCAGTGGAAAGGCGATGTCACCGCCTCCCAGAACTGAGTAGGAGCGGTCTGCTGCGGGTGTGTCCGCCACTTTATTCAGGTCGGTGTGCGTTACGGTGGAGCGCAGCTCTCCAGCATGGCTCGGCAGTATAAAGGCAGGAAGCGCGGCAGACTGCGACATCCTGTTAGCCATCCAGAGCATATACCCGAAGCGTACCGCTAAAAAGTCGTATATTGCCAGCGCTCCAAGCAGTATCATCGCCGTCCAGGGCGAAATCAAACGCCCGAATACCGCCGATACGCTGGCTACTGCGATAATCATGACGAGGTTGTGCAGCCATACACGCGGGAAAAACAGCCATGCCATACCTGCAGAGAAAGCAATGACAATGGCAGCCCATAATGGCAGCCAGAAAACACACAATATGAAAACGCCCCAGGTAAAGAGAAAGGCAAACAGAATGCGAAAAAGATATTTAAGTGCCGATAAGGGGATGAAGAATAACACTAGTCCGATTACGATAACAAGGGCGACAAAGTAAATCAATATAGGAACCAGCGAAGATGAAGCTGGAACCTCGGGGATTACCTCACCTGTAGGGGAAGTGGTGGCTGGCTGCGGCATGATGACGATGGGTTGGGTGGGCTGGGGAGGAACATAAATATCATTGTCTTCCAAAAAGCCGTTTTCACGTGTAACTACGGCAAACAAAAAACATTGAGCGATTATGAAGATAAGAATGCTCCAGTATACTGGCTTGAAAAAGGTCTTTTTGTCAGGCATGATTGAACTATTGTAGCTGAATCATCCCAACCTGTCCAAAATAGGTATCCGGCACTTTAATAATTACCTGCTGTTATTTCATTGCATATTAAGTGCCACAGATTTACAATGGAAAGTTAATGCGAGAGAAAGTCGTATGTAGAGTATTTTATGGTGTGTGCAGGCACATAACATGTTCCATACAGCGCAGCCAGATTTGTAAAGGCGATATGAAAAGTATTTTTAAAAGTGTCAGTTCCTCCGGCGCAGGTTTTGTACGCCGTTTTGAGCCGGGCATCTGGTACCTGACAATTATAGGGTTTATCAACTCTGTAGGTTTTTCTCTTAGCCTGCCGTATGTGGCTTTGTATTTAAATCAGGAACGCGGCATTTCCATGACACTGGTAGGCATCTTAATAATGTCAACAGGGCTTATATCGGCGGGGGTACAACTGGCATCGGGTGCGTTATGTGATCGGCTGGGACGCAGACCGTTACTTATTTTCAGTATGGCGGCAGGAACTTTGATGTTCGGCTTGATGGCTGTTCTTATTGAAATTACTGCGCCTGTATGGGCCATAATCTTAGCATATGCAGGTATGCGCGCTTCTATTATGACGGCTAATCCCGCTATTCAATCGATGGTTGTTGATCAATGCCCCAGAGAACGGTTGGCAGAAGCTAACGGGCTGGTTCGTATCGGGGGTAATCTTGGGTGGGCAATGGGTCCTGCAATAGGCGGTTTTTTGCTGGTTTCACTGCATTATTCATGGCTTTTCGGCGCCGCGACCTTGATGCGTGCCGCTGCGCTGGTATTTGCTTTAGTCGTGGTAAAAGAATCTTTTAGCGGTTGCCATGAACATATCACGATGCGCAGTATCTTCCAGGCGGGGCATGATCGAAGTTTTGTAACCTTTACGCTACTTTGCCTGATGCTGTTTCTGGCTATGGGACAGATGAGCACAACGCTATCTGTATATACTGTCGAGCGCATTGGATTTACCAGCGCAATGTATGGAAGCCTGCTGACGTTGAACGGGCTGATGGTGGTGATTTTGCAATATCCCGTTACGCGGGCGCTACAGCATGTAGCACGGAAAACCGCTTTGATAATCGGCAGTTGCCTGTATGCCGCAGGCTATTTAAGCATGAGTTTGGCAGGGCCTTATCCTGTTGCTCTGGCGTCTATGGCTATAATCACACTTGGGGAAATAACTATTGCTCCGACGACACTGTCAGTAGTCGGGGAAATATCGCCGCCTACGTGGCGCGGGCGTTATATGGGATTTTTCGGATTGAGCGAAGTTATGGGCGTATCGGCAGGGCCACTTTTGGGCGGAATATTGCTCGACACATTCCCTTCCGGGAATGTGTCCATCTGGGGAACAATAGCCGCCGTGGCGGTATTTGCCGCAACAGGATTTGCTTTCTGGAACCCATACAAATGGGTTAAGAAAAGAGTGGGATAGCTAAGACAGAAATATGAAGCGTTATTCACTATGAAAGGAACATAAAATGGAGCGAGAGACGGGATTCGAACCCGCGACTTCCTGCTTGGGAAGCAGACATTCTACCACTGAATTACTCTCGCTGGCCTTACAAGATGTATTATACAATATTAATTTTATGATGGATAGCCCTGTTCTGTTACCCATGGTCTGCGCATGTGGGGCAATAACTTAATAAATGGATGCCAGCTTGTAAATTGCGGGTTTATAAAAGTAAATTATTATTAAAATTCCCCAAAGTAAGTATCTTAAGAATATAATAAATGAAGTTAGCAACAATCGGGGATTATGATATTTGCGATAGGAAGAATAGATGGATTGCATTATTAACTTCACTCCGACGGGGATGATACCAACAAGAAGCATGACTCCGCATGTGCCTGTTACACCTGATGAAATTGTTGAACAAGTATTGGAAGCCTGCGATATGGGGATAACAATGGTGCATCTTCATGCGCGGGATCCGCAAAGCGGTGAGCCGACTTACAGGGCAGAAGTCTTTGCGGATATAATCTCGGGAATCAGGAAATACAACCAGGAATTGATACTGGTGGTTACCCTGAGCGGGAGAAATATAAGCGAGTTCGATAAACGCAGCGAGCCCTTAACTCTTGAAGGCGCTCTTAAGCCGGATATGGGCAGCCTGACATTGAGCTCTGTCAATTTCAACAGGGAAACCAGTGTCAATACCCCGCAGATGATAATGGCTCTGGCAGAGGCAATGCATAAGAAACGGATATTGCCGGAGCTGGAAGTTTTTGACAGCGGCATGATCAATTATGCCAAATATCTGGAGAGCAAAGGATTGATTACTCCTCCTCATTACTTCAACCTGATATTCGGTAACGTGGCCTGCGCTCAAGCAAATTTGCTTCACATAGGAGTGCTGTTGTCCGATCTGCCGCAGGGTTCTATATGGAGTCTGGGCGGCATCGGGGATTTCCAGTTAATGACAAATTCTGTGGCTGTGGCTGCCGGAGGAGGCGTTAGAGTCGGGCTTGAAGACAATATCTGGTACGATGATAAGCGTACGATTCTTGCACGCAATTCGGATATGATTAAGCGAATTCATAGACTGGTGGATATTCAAGGCAGGGAAATTATGAAACCTGTGAAGTTGCGGGAATTGCTGCATCTCCAGCCTGGTCACGGGAAATACGGGAGGGCATAACCGGATTATTTGCCAGTTATAAGCAGTAGCTTCTTTTAGTGTCCGTATTGAAAGGTATTGAAATTGATTGAGATAAGAACAGTGAAACTTGCGGACGAAGTTGATCAACTAATTGAGCTTTATTCACAGGTATTCAAATCTAAAAGCAATGTAAAATCCTGGGAATGGAAGTATGTGCAGCATCCGCTTTCCAGTTTCATGCCGGAAGTCGTAGTCGCGCTGGATGGGAACAAGATCGTAGGCGCCAGACCGTTCATGCTGAACGAATTGTGGTTGGGCAATAAAAAGGTTATCGCCGCCCAGCATTGCGATACCATGGTTCATCCGGATTACCGGCGGCAGGGCATCTTTAACCGCATGGGGGCGTATGCTGCAGGCTATCTGGCGGAACACGGCTGCGCGTTATCTTACGGATTTCCCGTGCCGATGTCTCGCAAGGGATTTATCAGCCAGGGTTACCGCAAGATAATGGATATTGAAGTCATGTTTCGTCTGGTCAATCCACTGGAAATGATAATCTGCAGGCTTAGAACCCGTCAGACTGCCTATACTGCAGGGGATTACAGTGTTGAAATATCCGCTATGTATATAAAAGAACTGGATTTGCTGGATTCTTTAAGGAACCCATGTTTTATAGATATGGTGCGCTCTGAGCCTAATTTACGCTGGCGTTTTGATAGTAATCCGCGAAACAAATATCTCTATTTAGTGGCTAAAAAAGAAGGCCGTTTGAAAGGCTATGCCGTTATCAGCAGGCAGCGGCAGAAAACTGGTATAGCGGCAGGGCTTGCGGCCGGCATTATAATTGACTATTTGGTTAAAGATAATAATGCCGAATGTTTTTCGGCGCTGATTTCAGCAGCCATGCAGGAATTCAGTCGTTCCGCCTGTCAGGTGGTGAAAACCTGGACATGCGGAGACCCTGAATTACGGCAAACTTTGATACAGAGGTTTGGCTTTAAGTCTTCCGGCATGCCGCCTTACAACAGGTATATATCCGGGGTTTATATGGATGCCTTGGCGGTGGATAAAAGCATCGCCGGTGAGCTGGACATTTACGACAGCTCCAACTGGCGTGTAACCTACGCTTTCCCCAATTATGCCTGATATTATTCTATCCATGATTATGTGCTAAAAAACAACTGTGAACATAAAAGAAAGTTTTATTTTCAGGATTCAGCAAAGAGGAATGACGATTGATTGAAATAAAGGCTGTCAGGCATGCTGATGAGATGGATCAACTGATCCGGCTTTTCACACTGATATTCAAAGATAATTGCACGGATCAGGTTTGGGAATGGAAGCATATGAGTCACCCGCTGTCCGCGTGCATGCCTGAAATAACAGTTGCGCTGGACGGACGCAAGATCGTAGGCGCCAGACCGTTCATGCTGAACGAATTGTGGCTGGGCAATAAAAAAATTATAGCCGCCCAACACTGTTACTCAATGGTTCATCCTGATTACCGTCGGCAGGGCATTTTCAACCGCATGGGCCGTTACGCTGCGGGCTATCTGGAGGAACACGGCTGCGCGTTATGTTACGGGTTTCCCGGCCCGATGTCGCGCAGGGGATTCATCAGCCAGGGCTACCGCAGGATTATAGATGTTGAAATCATGTTCCGACTGATCAATCCAATCGAGGCTATCGCATGCAAAATGAACAAACACCGCATTTGTTATCCATCGCAGGATTACAAGATTGAAGTCTCGGACAAATATAACAGTGAACTCGATGGATTGGATTTGTTGAGAAGGCCGGGAATTATCGATATGGTCAGATCCGAAGCCAACCTGCGTTGGAGATTCGATAATCACCCGTGGCAAAAATATCGCTATATAACGGCAAAGAAGGATGGGAGGCTTCAAGGATATGTTGTCATAAGCAGGCAAAGGCAGGTTGGAGGGTTTATGGCCGGGTTGATAGTGGATTATCTTGTAAAAGACAATAATGCTGCCTGTTTCGAGATGCTGATAACAAAAGCCATGCAGGAATTTACCTGTTCCGGCTGTCATATGGCGGCAACATGGGCTTTTTCAGACCCCGGTTTGCGCCGCATTCTATTGAATAAATTCGGTTTCATATCTTCCGAAAAACCGCTTTTCAAAAGATTCGTAACCCCTGGCTATATGGACGTGCTGCTGGTGGATGAAAACGTTGCAGCTGATTTAGACATATACGATAGCGCCAACTGGAGAATAACATATGCCTACCCCAATTTCATCTG
>CAYRSY010000090.1:0-6082 GCA_964427105.1 uncultured Dehalococcoidales bacterium | reverse complement strand
GCCTCAGGGAAATGGATCCTGATATTATGAACCGGATTATATTTATCACCGGCGATCTGCTGGGCACGCGCAACCGCCTGTTTATCCAGGAAAACAAACTGCCTGCTCTCGCCAAGCCTTTCGGGATTCAGGAATTGCGCCAACAGGTAGAGGCAGTGCTGTCCGGCAGCGCATGTGAAAGACAGCATCCGGTTGCTGCTGACAAGCCTCTAGATACGCAGTCTGCCATTAGCCAATTTTCATAAAACTGCGAAAACGCACATAAGCCGATAGAGGATAATAACTGATTGCTGTATTGACCTACGGGGGTAAATCTACAGCAGATATTGTCCTGACTGGAAGGCGGGTCAGACAGCAGACAGAATGTTGGAGTTCCAGATAAGCACGCCGCTGTAGAAGAGCGTAATAAAAAGCGTTGCCGCTCCCGCCAGGCGCGGGAAGCGTTTGTAAACCTGCCACAAGAGCAGCAGGCATATCCCAATTCCGGCTACCTTGAACCACAAAAAAAGGTTGCTTTCCAGCAGCCGCGCCATAAGGGGATTGCCTTCCTGCACACGCCCGACGCCGACCAGATATTGCGTCAGAAAAGCGTCAGCCAGACTGAGCAGCACTGCAGGCACGGCCATAATATCGAACATCTGAAGATTACGCTGCGCCGTTGACTTCGTCCCACGTGCAGCAAGCGCTGCGCCTGACGGTGAGAATTGTATATTGAGCTGTTTAGACCACATGCCTGTCTCTTTAGACCAAGATAATAGTCTTTTTAGTCCAGCCAGTCAACTGCAGGACGCATTTAGTCAGGGTTAAATGCAGGCGGACAGCAAAAACAGGAGCTTTATAAATGGAGATTTGCGGCTGAAGACAAGATACGCGCGGCGAAAACGTAATTCCGCTGCCTTGATTCCCCGATGCTCGCATCGGGAAGAAGCATTAGAAGTTATGCAATATCAAAAAGGCTGGATATTGCCAGCAGGAAGCGGTTTTCAGGGGCGATAAACCAGCGGCAGTATCCCTTTTTGGAGCGCGTAACTTATAAGTTGCGGCAGGCTGGACACTCCCAGCTTGCGCATGAGATTTTCACGGTGGGTTTCCACAGTGCGTGAACTGATGCCCAGTTTTTCGCCGACCTCGCGTGAAGTGAGCCCTTGCACAGAAAGCGACATAACCTGGCGTTCCCTGTCGGTGAGCGTATCGTAGGGCTCCAGCGGCGCTTTACCGGATTGATTAATGTAGGCTTCAATAGCTGATTGGGATATGTGCGGGCTAAGGTAGCGTTTGCCGTCCAGCACGGTTTGTATCGCCAGCATTATTTCCTGCGCTCCGGAGTCCTTGATTACGTATCCGTCTGCGCCGTTTCTTAGCGCTCCCAGCACATAGTTTTCCTGGGGATACATCGAAAGCACGATAAGGCGGGTGTCCGGCGCTTTTTTCTTTATCAGGCGGGTTAATTCAACGCCGTTAATGCCGGGCATAACAATATCGATAATGGCTACAGTCGGCTTTAGCATTTCTACCAGAGCCAGGGCTTCGTCACCCGTCGAGGCTTCTCCTGCGATGCTGGCAAAATTTTCAGATTCCAGGATACGCCGCAAACCGTCTCTGACTACGGGATGGTCATCTGCCAGAACTATTGAAATTTCTTTTTTCATTTTATTCAGCCTCGACTTGCTACAATATTAGCTATAAATATAAAGTTTACTACAATTCTAATTATGCCACAAAGATAATGTACAGGCAATAGTATATAGCGCAGGCAATATGCTGTATGTGCCTGCTTCGGTTTCAGCTTTGCGGAGTATCAGGTGTTTCCGCAACCGGCAATTCCAGAATGAAAGTGGCTCCGTCGCCTTCTTTGCTGGATACGCTTAAACTTCCGCCGTGCTGCCTGACTATGCCGTAACAGATGCTTAATCCCAGCCCCGTGCCCTCTCCCATAGGTTTGGTGGTGAAGAACGGGTCGAAGATATATTTTTTGTTTTCTTCAGAAATTCCCTTCCCGTCATCGGCGAAAGAAATCCTGACGGTATTTTCGTTTGCAGAGGCAGTTATGGTCAATGTGCCTTTTTTATGATCTCCAGACATAGCCTGTTCGGCATTGATGATGATGTTCAGAAACACCTGTTCCATCCGGGTAAAATCAACGCATACTTCAGGCAGATCGCGGCTGATGTTCCTTACAACCGTGATGTTTTTGATTTTATGTTCATGCGACCTTAACTTAAGAACTGCATCGAGGATACTGGAAACATCGGTCTTTTGCTTGTCGGCGTTGTTTTTACGCGCAAACGCAAGCAGGTCTTTGATTATATCCGCGCCGCGGTGCGCTTCGGATTCAATCGTCTGGATATCTTCCATGGCTCTCGGCGGCAACCCCTGCTTGCCCAGCAACTCGGAAAACATGATTATACTGCTGAGCGGTGACCCCAGTTCATGCGCGACACCTGCTGCCAGTTCTCCGATAGACGCAAGCCGGTCGTTCAGAATGAGCTTCTCTGTCTTCTCGCGTATTTCCGTGAGATCCGCGAAAAGCAGAAGCGCTTCCTGCGGGGGCATTGAAACGGCTGTGGCGGAGTATGTGTGTTTGCGCCCGTTTATTTCCATTCCGAAATCAACATGGAAACTGGACTTGTCTTCCGAGAGAGCTCTGGAAATGATGCTTTCCAGCTCTTTCACCGGCAAAAAGCGGCTTAGTGCCTTGCCTTTAACATCACGTTCGCGGATGTTGAACATAGAATAGAATGCATGATTTGACAGAAGAATCCTTTCTTTCGCGGACACTACCAGCACCGCCTGAGGGAGGGTTGCCAGTATGCGTTCGATAATTTCGTGCTGCGCTTTCAGCCGTGTTTCGGCATTCCTGCGTTCGGTAATATCCCTGCTGCTGGTTACAAAACATATCAGCGCCCCTTCGGCGTTTTTAACTGAGGCTCCCGATATTTCTGCTAAAAATGTCGTGCCGTCGCTTTTCAGCATGTGCACCTCGTGAATGCCGCTGTGTCCCTGTTCGATTATCCGGCTTATAATCTCCGGTATGCGCGCGATATCGCATGGCGCTGCAAATTCCATGGCGTTTCTGCCGATAATCTCCTGCTTGCTGCTGTATTCGAACAGGCGGACGGAAGCATCATTGCAGTTTATAATGTTCCAATCCGGGTCCATGGTAGCGATGGCTTCTGTTACAGACTCGATGGTTCTGCGCAGTTCCTCCTCGTTTTTTTGCTGAAGGCGCAATTGCGCCTGGGTATGTTCCAGCGCGTCCATCATTGTATTGAAACTGGTTTCAAGGTCTGCTATTTCATCATTTCCTGTTATGGCAATACGTTTTGACAGATCATTGGTGTCCTTTACATGCCTGGTGAAATCGGCGGCTTTTTGCACCCTGGAGATTATATAGTGGCGTATCAGATAGCTTGAAACTATGATGCTTGTTATATGAAACAGGATAATAAAAGCTAAATAAGTATGGATGGCAATAATAGCGGTATGATAAATATCTCGGGGAATAAGAACCTGCAACACAAGCACGGGGTTGCCGTTTATGTCATAGATCAGGGCATACCCGGCGGTAGTCTTCAGATCGATTGCTTTGGAATAGACCGTTTCAGGATCCGCTGAAGCAGAGAGCGTTTGCTGCGCTTTTTTAACGTCATCCGGCAGGTTTGCATCCAGACAGGAGTAGAAAGCTACCGGCAGACCGGTATGCTCCGAAATATCTGAAATCAGGGCAGCGTCAAGTGCGCGCGTCATAAAAAGCGTTCCGGCCGTATTGCCTTCCGGGTTGTTCCCTGTAATCGGATGCGCAGCCACCATGCAGCATCCCTGAGGGGTGTCGATTATCCCTGAAACATAGGCATCCGCGCCACGGGCTGAAGCTGCTGACTGCAGATTTGCCAGAGATGCGCATATCTCCGCTCTGAAAGGTATCTGACACTGTGTTGCCGCATCGTATGATTTCCCGAAAATGATTTCGCCTGAATTTCCCACGATGAAAACATCGCTCAGCTGTTTAAACGCAAAATAGGAATCGCTCAGGATAATATCCGCAAAGCCGGGGTTTTCAACCGGGTCGAGAGCAAAATTATACGTTGATTCGTAGGATGTGTGATTCAGCACAAGCGAGTCGAGAGACTCGATTTGCCGCGTGAATTCCAGCGCGGCGTGAGAAGTCAGCCGCTGGTTGTGCTGATCCTCCACCCTGCGGAAAGCCGGAGTGACAGCCAGCAGTGTGCCTGCCAGCACCACCGCCAGCATGGTTAAAGCCATAGGCGCCAGAATGCTTTGCAGCTTATGTGTCATAGACATGTTAAATAGTCTTCCTGTGCCACGGGACATCTAGCCGGGCAGTTGGTCTGCCGATGTATCCATCGGCGAACAGGAGGCAGGCAGCGATGCGCTGGGGGTGGATCGCTGGTGTGGTTATCCTTTTGTCTGTGCAGAAAAGAAGCGTTGGCGTTACTCTCCTTTCGACAGATGCCGGACAAATGATTTGCCTTTTAAAAAACCATGCCTGCCCGGATAACCGGGGCTTGCGCATGATTTATTACTATATTACTCGCTGTGCTGGCAGTACGCAAGCCTATGCTTTTCTGTAGTTCTCCGTAATTTACTGCCGTAAAAAATCAGTAAAAAAGGTCATTCATCCGTCTTATAAGACTGCTGAAAGAGGACCAATGTGCTGGCAAAACTGGACATGTAATCTCTTATAAAGGTTTGTATGCGATGGCACAATTACTGGAGAAAACAAAAAAGGGTTCTCAACAATAACTTCAATAAAATAATAATAAGGAGAAGAAAAAATGAAGTGGTTGACCAATCTTAAAATCGGTCCTCGTTTGTTACTCGGGTTTGCAATAGTCATTGTGCTTGGAGTCGTGTCTTCAGTTATATCTATCAACTCCATGTCACAGGTGGCAACCATCAGCGAAAACCTGGATCTGGCTAATCAAACCCAGATGGAAGCAGGTACACTGGGTAACCAGAGAAGGGATTTTGTTTCTACCGGCGATGTTGCCTATGCTGAAAAAGCAAGAGCAACTATCGCGGCGATGCAGCAACTTATAAGCGATCAGCAGAGCCGGGAAAATACGGCTGAAGTAGCTGCCATGCTCGACGATACGAGCGCTCTGCTCGATGATTACGAATCAGCCTTCGAAGATGTGGTATCAGCGGAGTTAAGCAAGGCTGCTGCTTTTACAGTATGGAAAAAACTTGGAGGTGATTTCAATTCTATCATAGCAGAATTGAAAGATAACACTGACGACACTGACATTCGGCTTCAGGAAGATGCGCTGGAAACGGCTTTTATTTCGATGCGTGTTTCTGCTGTTTATTATATCAAAATGCAGGATGATGCCAGTTATGTGTCGTTGCAATCTGCGCTTGAAAATACGGTAAAAGAAAATGAAGCCCTGATGGAAATGGTAGCGGATAACAGCCAGCTCAAGGCGCTGGCTAACGATGTGTCGGATGCCATTGATGAATATACTGCCCAGGGAGTGGTTTTCTACAATGCGGTGCAGACCGGCATAGAATCTCTCGCTACTATGAATGAAGCCGGAACAGGGATCATCGGCAGCACCGACATTTCCAGCAAGAATTATGGCGGCGCAGCCCAGATTGAAGTGCTGGCTAATGAGGCCTTTGCTGCTCAGCAGTCTTCGGCACGCACACTGCAACTCGTTATTGCGGCTGTAAGCGCTCTCGGTGGACTGGGCGCAGCCCTGTTAATCATGAACAGCATCACCAGGCCGCTCGGCAAGATAGTGAAGGCTGGCGACGCGCTGGCTATAGGCGATTTGGATGACGCGAATATCGACATCAAAACAAAGGACGAAGTGGGTATTGTGGCCGATTGCTTCCGCAACATAGTGTCCAGTCAGAAAGCGATGGCCGGCAGCTTCGAGAAAATGGCTAACGGCGATCTGACGATAGTCTATAAGGCCCGTTCCGACAAGGATGTCATCGGCATAGCTTTTAACAAGATGTTAGGCGATATGCGTACTCTGATGAGCAAGCTAACCAATACTGCCAATGGTCTTACCGAGGCTGCCAAACAGTTATCGAAGGCTTCGGATCAGGCGGG
>CAYRSY010000089.1:0-6096 GCA_964427105.1 uncultured Dehalococcoidales bacterium | reverse complement strand
TCACGGGATGAAGGCTGATAGTCTTTCGAGGTAGTCGGATTACCCGTAATCAGGTTGATGGAGCAATCCAGCCCATCAAGCAGCCGCAGCAACTCTTCGGCGTTATCCGGCGAATCATTCACCCCGTCAAAAAGAGCGTACTCGATAAATATCTTGCGGCCTGTTGCGGCGGCGAATTCCCTGCACGCAGAGATCAGTTGCGCCAGCGGATATTTTTTATTGACAGGCACCAGGCGGTTGCGCAATGCGTCGCTGGCGGCATGGAGTGAAACCGCAAGCTGGAACTGCAGATTCTCTCCCGCGAGCTGGAGGATTTGAGGAACAAGCCCTGCTGTGGACAACGTCACCTGATGAAAGCCCAGCCCCATTCCCTTCGGCAGGTTGAGTGTGGCGATAGCCTGCCGCACATTCTCGTAGTTCGCCAGAGGCTCGCCCATTCCCATGAATACTACATTGGTCAGCCAGCCTTTAACGACTGCGCTACGCTCTTTCTTCTCCACTTCTCCGCCGGAATAGCGCAGGAAGAACATAACCTGCCCGGTTATCTCATCCGCGCTCAGGTTGCGTTCGAATCCCTGCTGCCCCGTAGCGCAGAATTTGCAGCCGACAGGACACCCCACCTGACTTGATACGCACACCGTGCGCCGTTCCCGCCCGCTGCCGGGATTGCGGAAAAACATCAGGGCGGACTCGATGGTTTTGCCGTCTTCCAGCCGGAAAAGCATCTTGCGCGTCTGGCCGTCCGCCGAAACCTTCTCTTCCAGAGGTTCGAGAGTTCCCTGAATAGCATCTTCCATCGGTTATTGCCTCACTGCAACAGGAAAACGCTGGCAGCCATCACCAGCATGCCTGCCAGCACGCCGATGATAACGGAATGCTCCTTGCCGTACTGGTGCGCCGCGGGCAGCAGTTCATCCAGGCTGATATACACCATCACGCCGGCCGCAAAGGCCAGCATGAAATAGATCACCGTATCGTTAAGGAAAGGCAGCAGAATGGCATAGGCCAGAATGGCGCCTACCGGTTCGGCCAGACCAGAGGCAAAGGAATACAGGAAAGCCTTTTTACGGCTGCCCGTTTCCTCAGCTACGGATATGGAAACGCTTATGCCTTCAGGGATATTATGCATGGCGATGGCTAATGCCACCAGCAAGCCGAAAGTCATATCGCCGGTGGCAGCGCCGCTGAAAACCACCATGCCCTCGGGGAAATTGTGTATGGCGATACCCAGCGCCATCAACGTGCCGGCATTTCTGATTCTTTTTGATTTTGTCTTTACCGGCGAATCGGAGGCGTGTTCCTGCTTGTATTCATGGGGAATGAACACATCCAGCAGGGCGATAAAGACTATGCCGATGAAAAAGCCTGCGTTGGCAGTAATGAAACCGATTTTTTCCAGCGATTCGTTCAGCAACTCTCCGAAGGAGATGTAAAGCATAACTCCGGCGGAAAAACCCAGAATTAGCGACATATGCTGCGGTTTGGGTTTATATAAAAAATGGGCGATTATGCTGCCTATGCCGGTGGAAAGCCCTGCCAGGGTTGCCAGTCCCAGAGCTGTAATCACATTATCAGACAAAGTTTTCATCCTAATCGAGAATAGACTATTTTAGACGGGAGAGAAAGCATAAATCAATTCCGCGCGGTTTTACGGCTGCGGCAGGCTGTAAAACCAGCACAAAAAAGAGAGGTGATAAACCTCTCTTTTTACTTATGCGATATACACCGCTTTACCGCTCGTAACCGGCGGGGGCAGCCGGCAAATATCCCCTTATGCCCCTTGCCGGGCTATCCTATAAGGTTCAATGCCAGGCTTATCGATACAGCGGCAAAAATCGAACCCAGTATCGAGAACACGATTATGGCGGACATTTCGCGTGAAGACAGCACCTTCCTGACAAGGCTTTTCAATAGAGCTTCATCTGCCCTCTTAAGGGCTTCCTCGGCCTTGCGCACGGCGTCTTCGGTAGCCTGCCTGACCGATTCTCTGGTGTCAGCGGCAGCTTTTTCGGCTCTGGCGGCGGCATCCGCCCCTGCTCTTTCAGCCCTGGCTGCAGCTTCAGAGGCTTTGGACTGCGCTTCCGCAACCGCGCGCTCAACTGCTTCCTTTGCTTCAGCGGCGACCCTTGCCGCTTCCTTGGCCAGCGCTTCAGCCCTGCAGGCGGCTTCGGCTGCGGCGGCAGTAGCCTTTGCAGCAGCGCTTTCTCCCGCCAGCCGCGCCTCATCAGCGCGCTTGGCCGCTTCGGCTGCAGCGGTAGTAGCGCAAATGGACGCATCCGTAGCAGATTTTGCAGCCTCCTGTGCCGCTCTCAACGCTATCACCACATGATCGATATTATCTGCGAGTTCATCGATGACTTGCGGCAGCGGCAGATTCATGACCTTTTTGCCTTCTTCCGTCAGTACCCTGGTGTTATGAACTTCCAAGATGTCGCCCATACCGTCTCCTTCTATACCGTCATTCTTTTACAAATCATCGCCTGCTTCGTTTTAACCCTCTGCAGGCCACATCCCTCCCCTTGACAACCAAAAACAAACCATAATCGGCATAAGCCATTTATAATTTATAGCGGCACATAACCGATGTCAATATATAATTGCGCAAAATTACGGGTAATTTTTACAAATTTCACGCATTGGCATTATGCCGTTATCCCGTTTTCATCATGCAGTGAGCCGAAATTGCGTTATAAGGCATACGGAATCCGCGGGTTGGAACAAAGAGTTTACAGGCAATTCCGCAAGGCTATGCTCAGGGGCATATTGACTGCTAAAAGCGGGTGTGAATGCAGGAAGAAGGTTAGCGGAGACGTACGGGAGGCGCCATCATACAGGCGCGTGCATGAGTAAAGAGTTCAGGAACTACTTGCGCATCTGTTTTGACCACTGCGCCACTTTTTTCCATTTGTTCTTTTCCAGCATCCGCGCGCCGTTTTCTTCCCTTTCGGCGATATATTCCAGTTCTTTTTTAAGCTTCCAGTAGCTTTCCAGCCTTACAGGATCCAGATCCCCGCGCCCCACAGCCGCTATGACAGCGCAGCCGGGCTCATTATTATGGCTGCAGTTTTTGAAGCGGCACTCCCCAACCAGCGCCTCTATATCGGAGAAGGCACCCTCGATATCGCCCTCGGAAGGCCACATCTGTATTTCACGCATACCCGGAGTGTCGATAACCGCGCCGCTGCCCGGAAGTAAAATAATCTCTCTTCTGGTTGTGGTATGCCTTCCCTGACGGTCATCATCTCGCACGGCTCCTGTAACCTGTCTGTCGCTTCCAAGCAGGGCATTGATCAGCGCAGACTTGCCTGCTCCTGAAGAGCCCAGAAAAGCAACCGTAATGCCCTGCCCCAGATGGGCTCTGAGCGCATCCAGCCCTGAACCGTTCCTGGCGCTGACCGCAAGCACGGATATTCCGGGAGCGACGGTTTCGACAGCCTGAATAAAGGTATCGGCATCGGAACATAAATCCGATTTATTCAGCACAACGACAGGGGTAGCCCCGCTGTTCCACGCCAGCGCCAGATAACGCTCTATCCTGCGCAGGTTAAAACTCCTGCCGCCGTCCAGTCCGCTGACAATGAATACCGTATCTACATTGGCGGCAACAATCTGCTCTTCAGCGCATTCCCCCGCGACTTTTCTTGAGAACTTGCTTTTTCGCGGCAGGACTGCGTGTATCAGGCACTTTTGCTCATCGAGTAAAGGAATGACAACGACCCAGTCGCCTACAGCAGGACGGATATTCTCCGTTTCACAGAGGCGGCGCATCTTGCCCGTCATCACGGCAGACAATTCGCCGTAACGGCATAGTATGCGGTACGAGTTTTTTGACTCGGATATTACTCTGGCGGGCACGGAACCGGGAATATTCATGAGCTGGAAGTTGTTCTCGAAAAAGGAATCCCATCCCAGTTGCGTTAAACATTCGCTGAAATCATCGTTCATATGTCACTTATTATACAGTATAGATGAACACCGTGAGGACTAACCCTGCCACGGTTCATCCGGCACAAAATTGAACAACCCGTATCATACATCTAGAATTAAACAGGGAGGAAAGAGACAGGGAAGGAGGTAATAACATGGCTGGCTTTATTAACAAATACGGAAAGCTGATTTTCGCGTCGTTGATAGTAATGGCAATCGGCGTAATCGTCTTCATCATCTCGCTTCCCGTTTATATTTACTGGAATATCGACCTCGATATAATCGGCTTCTTCATCTTTGTCATTGGTTTGGCGATGCTGATGATCGGCATAATCCGCAGGCAGAAACCAAAAGGTTTAAGGCTGGCAGTCATGGTGGCTGTTGTTGTTTTGCTGCTGTTGTGGACTGTTGTGCCGATGGTTGTATCCACGATTTATTATCTTGTTACGGGCTAACCTCTTGGCGGTTAAAATTACTGATAAATGCGGGGAAGCGTTGAAGAATGACCGCTCACTTATACTAACAGTGAGGTTGCAAAAGCCATAAATGAACGCCCTGCCATGCTAACAGGACATTATAAAAACCATAAGTCGGGGAAACACAAGAAAACCTAGGGTTTATCACCCTAGGTTTTTTCTTTCTCCATGGTAACAATACTAACGAATCAGCAGTTGCCGAAAGTCGACTGAAAAACTTTAATTATAACTTTATCCTATCCATGAGATATAGGTAATAACCATTACCTGATGTCGTATAAGCAAGGTGCGAAATGTATACTAATTCCTGATAGATCTGTTCGTCATTTTCTATTTTAGAAGCTAAAATCTCGAGTTCATGCTCCAGTTTGTCGAATAAACCACTTGGAATAGATATTGGCCTATCCTGTTGCTTGGACAAAGAAATGACCCGACTAGAAATTTGTTGATGTGCGCCTGCAAGAACAAAACTAAGGAATGATAATTCTTGGTCGTATTTGAAATTAATAATTCTAATTACATGGGCAGGAATCGCGCTGAAAAAGTATGCTTTCTCGACTGGCTCGTTGGTATCTTTCATTTTTTGTACAACCGACTTGATTTCATCCACCAGAGCTATCCGCATAGTTTTATTCAGTTCCATTTCTTTGACTCCTTCATCGAAAAGACTAGTGATTCTTGATAATTAATCCTCAAGCATACATTCATCAATACTCTTTGAAGTATTCAGGCTTGCCCCCCTGCGTAAACCAGTTCTTTCTGAGGATGAGTGCATCCTAAAGATGTGCCTGCATCTTCAATCACAAAACCTGGGCTTGAGTATGCGAAAGCCGAAGCTTTGAATTCTTTTGACTCTTTTGGGTGGATTCCATATGTCGTAATTACTTCTGGCCAACTAAAGGTGCCAAAAGAAAAGGGAACGTATGTAGTCGCTGTTAAAGAAAAAGAGTCGTATTCAGAATTTAAACTCACATCGGGTTTTGTTCCCATCGCTACCGCAAGTTTTGCCAGAGTTAACAGCGTCATATTCGGTGGTGCATTAAGGATTCGTGAGATATGGGCTTTTGAAACTCCCATTTTTAGAGCTAAGAGAGATTGGTTCAAATCTTTCTTCTCAAGAAGTCCGAGTAATTCCTCAATCACTTTAATAGAAAGCTTTTCGGCAATATATTCTGGGTCATTTGAATATTCTTGAATATAATCCTGTACTGTTGTTTGTTCATTATTTGTTGCCACTATTTTCCTCTTCTATACATTGTTTTCTTATTTGCTTCGCTTTTTGGAATTCTGGTTTTGTTGGTTCTCCTTTACAAAAACCATTCGCTAATATTGTTCTACTACCCGGTAAATAAAAATATATCAGGCGAGCCCCTTGCCTTGATTTGAATTCAAATAAGCCCTCATAGCCCTCGATACTTCTTGATTTTTTTAAGTTTTTTATTGGCCCGTAATCAGCATGCCTTTCAATAAGACTGGTAATTGACTTGTGCGAACTTGGCTCACTTCGCTTAATAGTCTCAAGGAAGTCAATAGCCGGGCAGCTATTGTCATCAAGAATAGCTGCATAAATAGCGAATACGGCTCCTTTATATTGCTGTTTCAATAACATATTAACTTATAAGTTAACTATTGTCTAGTAGTTGTAAGGGTCCAGTACATATTGGACTTTTGAGGGTTGGTGATGAAATTATCC
>CAYRSY010000088.1:0-6111 GCA_964427105.1 uncultured Dehalococcoidales bacterium | reverse complement strand
ATCTGGTTCATCGGGTGGCTTTTTACCATAACCTTCGTGCAACTGTCATTCTGGAAGATTGTCCTCGGCATTTTCGTCTGGCCTTTGTATCTGGGCGAGGCAATAAGGCTGCTTACCTAAACGGGGCTGTTTCACTTCGGCTCCATATTTGAACGGGCGCAAATCCACCCGTTGCTAAATAGTGTTTGTTGAGGGGGAGATTATGGAATCTGATATTTCGCTCTCCATCGAGCAGGCATTCGAATTGTGCCAGGCATACCGGGAAAAACACAAGGTCAGGCTCTTTAGCCAGTGCTGGGGCTGCATGAAGTATTCCAAAGAAAATCCGGAACGGATGTGCCTGTACAAACCACCGACCAATAACGGCTGCCAGTTTGTCAACAGGTTATATGAAAGCCAGCGAAACGGGTAGATAAAGTTCAAATCTACCCATTTTTTCTATTTTGGCTGGTTTTTGTTTCCAACCTGAAATTGCGCCGGCAGCGTCCTGGTCAGTTTAGACGCTATGATATACTTTAACATGCTTAAGTCATCAGCTTTATTCTTGGCAAGATTTTTTACTAATCGGAATACCATCCTTGTACTTGCCATCGTGCTGGGTTTTATCCTGCCGTCTTTGTCCCGATATACGCAGGATCTGGTAATCCCTGCGCTGGCTATTGCCATGATGCTTTCCGTCAGCCGGGATAACCCGAAGGAAATATTCATTCCACGCGCCGTGGTAAAACCGGTGCTCGCCGTTTTGTTTCTCAGTTTCCTTCTCCTCGGTGGCATAAATCTGCTGGCAGGGGCACTCTTTACCCAGAACACGATGCTGCGAGCGGGCTTTATAATATTGGCGGCTTCGCCTCCGGCTATTGCCGTTATTCCCTTCAGCTATACACTCAAAGCAGACGTGAAGTTTTCACTAATAGCTGTCAGCACTGGATTTATTGCCTCCGTTGTTCTTATGCCTCTGGCGGTGGGGGCTTTTCTGGGAGGGGAATTTAATCCCGTTACGCTTTTTATTACGTTGGCCGAGATTATCATTCTGCCTATTATCGTGGCTCAATTGCTCAGGCTAAGCGGCATCGTCAGACATACGGAAAAATACCACGCCCCGGTTATAAACTGGTGCTTTTTCATAGTTACCTTCAGCGTGGTTGGTGAAAACCGCGATTTGATTTTGAATTCCCCGCAACATTTATTGATGGCGGCGTGCGCCGCTTTCACAAGTATTTTCGTCATGGGACATATAATATCCTTTATAGCCCGCAAAATGGGAATAGGCCGGGAACGAACCATAAGCTATATGTTACTGGGCACTATGAAGAACTGGGCTGGAGCCAGTGTAATCGCTTTTTCTCTTTTCGGCCCTGCGGCCTCTATTCCGGGGACGGTAGCTCTTTTCTTCGGCATTCTCTATTATATCTGGCTTGGATTCAGATATGGCTCTAACAGGGCGGATGTCTGAAGAAATGCCGAAAGAACGGAGATCGGCAACTGGAGATCAGCCTGCTTTTCAGATTGAAATCGGCTCTGATAAGATAAAGCACCGATTATGCTGAATAACGATTTACAGACGCAAAAAGGCGCCTCGGTTTGCGGTTTTAGGGTGTGATATAATACAACCAGCAAATATTCGGGAGGGCTCGATGAACGAACAAAGCATGAAGCCTGTTGTGAATATTACCATCAATTACGAAGATGGAACCCACGAGGATTTGCAGTATTATTCAGTGGTCGGTTTGAGCAAAAATACCTGGTACAGCGTTTTATTTTCCCCGCCCAAAACCGCCTCCAAGATAAAGATGAATAATATGCTGGTTGAGCTGTCCAGCGGTTTGCTCAAATCCATCGAAAAATAGCGTCACTCGTATCTCTGCGCCGCGCCGGCAACCCTCCAGCAGCTAATAGTCTATCTTCAGGCTGACAATCTCATAAGGTTTAAATTCCAGGGTTATCTTCCCATCCGAATAATCGACATTGCCGGTTTCGCGTTCCAGCAGATCCACCCGTTTCATATTCAGCGGGATACGTGCGACCAGTTCACAATCGGAGTAAGGCATCGGCATAAATGAGATTGTGGTGCGGGTTGCCTTGCCGGATATTTCATAAAAACGGGCAATGACGGAATCTCCTTTTTCTCCTTTTTTGATCGATGAAAGCACTACGTTCGAAGGGGTAATATCCATAAAGGAGATACTCTGAGGAAAAACCTTGCGTTTTTCTTTTGGAATTTCGAGCTGGAAGGCCAGTAATCCGCAGTTGACTTCATAGGCCTGCCGGTGTGATTCGGTTTTTTGCCATTCCCCGACGTGAGGCAATAATGAATATTTGAAGATGTAGGTCTTGTGTTCCTGCGCATCCGGAGTAGGTATTGCGGGGCCGGTGATGCCGTCGGAAGACAGCATGAGAACGCTTCTGAGCAGTGTCAGATAAATAGCATTGTCTTTGATCTCGTGTTCCGGCAGCCCCTGATTGATCAGCGTCAAACCCATCTCTGAATCCGAATAGTTAACCCAGTTCTGAGCCGGGAAAATTCCTGTTGGCTGTTCTATCCAGTCTTCCGTACCGGTTTCTGCCGATAAATTGACTTTCCGTTCTACGGAACCGAAGGCTGTCTCTGCTGTGCAGGTTTCGGACTTGATGTCGGTTGCGAATTTGAGGCGCAGTTTTATCTGCGGATGCCGGTTGTTCACGATAGTGACGAAATCCACACGGGGAATATCGTTGTAAATAATTATCTGTTTTGTTAAAGAGAGGTAATTATGCCTCCATAGCTGTGTGCGCAGCTTGTTTTGCAAACGGTACGGCCAGATTAAAGAGTAGTAATCGCTCTCGATACGGATTATGCGGCGCAGCGGACTTTTCTCCACCTTGAAATTTTTAATCTTGAACTTCCCGAAGGAAACCCCCTTGCCGCTTTCTGTATGCACAGGCTCTTTTAAATTTTGCCGGTGGTAATACAGGTCTCCGATTTCTTCTTCCAGTATCATTTCGTTGCCGCGTACTATATGCCTGTCGCCCATGTAAATATCTACCAGCCCGGTAGCCGGTTCTATGTCAACCTTGAAAAACTGATTCTTGAATGTAGTCCCCTTTATGCGGATAGGGGGCTGCTGCGTCTTCTCAGACCGGCGGTTGATCAGTTTATACGTGCTGAAACCCAGTGCCGGTACTGAAGCGATAAATCCGAGTTTTACGCTGTTGTAGGAATCGTCGGGGTAACGGATGGAATCGAGTATCTCAACGGGGATTTCATCCTTTCCGTTTCTTACTCCTGCAATTCTTTTTACATGTCCATGTGGAAAACCCAACTCCACCTCAACCCAGTTCTTGACAGGCCAGGAAAGCGGATTGAAAACTATAATATCATCGTCTTTTATCAGGAGTCCTTCAATGCGGGAGCGGAAATCCGAAAGCACGTGCGCCAGATGAGCTTCGAGATAGGCATAACTGTCTTTGATCTCTTCATAGGCTTCATCCATCGCGGTGCCAGGCACCACGTCGTGAAATGCTCCCCAGAGCACTTTTTTCCAGTTGTCTCGCAATTCATCCGCCGGATAAGGCACTCCCAGCATCCAGGCTACGGCGCTCCATTTTTCGCAGGTGAGAAGCAGGTGCTCAAAATGCCTGAGTTTTTGTTTCAGCCAGATGCGGCTGGAAGAGCAATCCGGGAAAACACGCGAGTACCTGCCTGAATACATTTCCCCCGACACCATCTCGAAGCCGTCCGCCTTCTTTTCAAGGTTTTCGAAGAAATCCAGCGAACGGGAGATGGTCATGTGAGAGTCGTGATGCCGCCGGTTCCATGACCTTACGGCAGAGAAAGTTTCAGGCTGGGGAGGGATGGAACCGCTTCCCGAAGGCATCAGGATTACATCGGATGCGGCTGCATTTTTCAATAGCTCAAAACTGGCATCGAGTGCGCCCAGATCCAGACCTGCGCGGTAACCCAGAGGCATCCAGTGAGTGAGAATGCGGCTGCCGTCCAGCCCCTGCCACCAGAATTCAGTAGGCTTGTATTGCGGGCAGCCCCGGCGGAAGGCGAAAAAACGGTATCCGGCCTGCCGGTAGATTTGCGGCATTTGGGTATTGAAGCCAAAGCTGTCTGCTCCCCACATCACCTCTACTTCGACTCCCAGCTTGTCCATGGCGTAGGTCTTGCCGATTAAAATCTGGCGAATCAGAGTCTCGCCTCCCGACAGCATGGTATCGGACATGAGGTATTCACCCCCGGCAATCTCTATGCGCCCCGCTTTTACCAGTGCTTTGATGGTTTCGAACAGCTTTGGATTGCGCCGCTCTATCTCTTCAATCAGCGCTATCTGTTCGATGAGGAAGCGGTATTCCGGCCTGTCCATCATTTTCACGACTTCCTTGAGGATTTCTTCTATCGTGATATACAGATAATCCTCTTTGGTGAAAGCCCAGACGGCATCGTAGTGACTGTGAGGAACTAAATATATCCGGTACATCATTACCTCCCCATCGTCTGTGCCTGGACAATTGCCTGTCCCAAACCATGAAGCAGAACATGTATCAGAGCGGCTTGTGAGGAACTGTACATTGATATAAATGCCAGCTCTAAATACTTGAAGACGGATAATACCAAGCCTGAATAATATCTTACCACGCTTTCTTTATGGATTGCATCCGGCACCAAATTTTTGACTACATCTGGTCAATTGCAGGAATATTGTGCTAGTATGTTTGTAATTATGTTTGATGATAATTCTACGCTCAATATCATTTGTGCCGCCGGCATATTTGCGGCGGCCATTTTAGTGGCCTTGCTTGTCAGTTATATCTCAAAGCTGGCAAAACGCAAGCTGGCTAGCAACAAATTGTCCAAAACCATCTGTGTCGCAATCGACAGCGCTGTCAGGCCTGTTGTAATGCTTATCGTTATCGAAGGCCTGATTTTGGCTTTGATGTATGTAACCTCGCTGGAGGCGTGGCGGCCTGTCCTTAAACAGGCCAGCATAGGCACTATCATCGTTGTAGCTACTTATGGATTAGCGAGAATTCTGGAATCTTTGCTTACCTGGCAACTAACCCGTATAAAGGAAAATTCCAGAAAGCCACTTGAGCTTGGAGCTGTTCTGTTTCTCAAAGACATAGCCAAGTGGGTTATATATGCGCTCGGCCTGTTACTCTTGCTGTCATACCTTGGTATTTCGGTCAGCCCCCTGATTGCCAGCCTCGGCATTGGCGGCGCCGCTGTTGCGCTGGCATTGCAGCCAACACTGGGAAATTTCTTCGCGGGCACGCAAATTATTTCGGATCGCGTGATTCGCATAGGTGATTTCATAGAACTGGATAGTAATACCCGCGGAATAGTGACCAATATTGGCTGGCGAAGCACTAAAATTCGAACCCCGATTAATAATATTATCGTTATACCGAACTCAAATCTTGCCAATAGCCAGATAACCAATTACAACCTGCCGGATACGGCTATGGCGATATCTGTTTATTGCGGCGTAAGCTACGACAGCAATCTGGCAAATGTTAAAAAAGTGGCGCTGGAAGTGGCTAACGAGGTTATTCGTGACAGCGATGAAGCCGTCAAGACATTTGAACCAATGGTTGCTTTTGACAGTTTCGGAGATTCGAATGTAGTTTTCTATGTATGGGTTAGAGCCAGGGACAGAATCTCGGCAATATATCTTAAAGACGAGCTGATGATCCGGTTGCATGAACGTTTCCAGAAAGAAAATATCACAATCAATTATCCTGTCCGCATGAATTACCTCAAATGGGCACCCGGAAAGCCGCCGGATGAAACTCCCAAAGCATAATAAAACAGTTTTAGAAAAGAATGATGTCGCATTTTTATTTTCAAATAATTCAAATCAGGATGATTTTCTGATAAGGAGATTCATATGGCTGATATAACAAAGCCCATAGCCAGTGTAACTATCAATTATGAGGATGGAACCCAAAGCCAGGTGCCGTATTATGCCTTGGTCGGTTTTGATGAAGATACCTGGTATAACGTCATTAATGCTCCTCCAACGCGTGACGCGAAGGTCAAGATGAACAATTATCTGGTTGATGTATCCAACAAGATAATCGAAGCTATTGGCATGTGATATTACGCAGCTATGTCAGATTTCGAGGAGC
>CAYRSY010000087.1:0-6146 GCA_964427105.1 uncultured Dehalococcoidales bacterium | reverse complement strand
GGCATGGCGGAAGCTACGAAGGTTCCCAGCACCGGGTTCAACCCATGGTGATGCATGATGATATTGCTCATCCCTTCTTGCGTATACCAGTTTTTCTGTGTCCGGCACTCGATGATCATATCAGGGCGGCAGATTTTCACACGGTCGGCCACAACTGCAATATCAATAGGATTATCCGCTACATGTATCAGCATCATCCCTGAAGTTATGTTCCCCATGACATTCACCGGGTACCATTCTTTAGCTGGCGCAACACTATCAGCCTCTGCCAGAGAATCCTCATATTGCGTTCTTATGCTGAAATACTTGTCAAGCCTGGGAGAATGTGCAATATAATCGGGCACGGTAAATAGCTGGAACAGCGCGTGTGCGAAAGTAATACGGTTGGATTTTTGCGGCAACCTGATTGTCTCCATTGTGCCTTTCCCGCCAACCGCTGCTCGTTCCCGTGGATGCAATACAGGTAAAGGAATTGTCTGCAGATCGTCGGCTTCCAGCAATTTCAGCAGTGAAAGCGCAATCCATTTGCCATAGGCCCTTTCATATATGGCGGGAACACGCACATCCACAATCCCCGCGCCTATATTTTCAAGCTGCTGCGCGTTAATCGTTCCCTTTAATAGATTAAACAGCGGCTCGTAAAGCTCGCGCGACAGCCAGTCGTCCGGGTCATCCAGAAAACGCTGCAGATCAGTCTGGCTGGCCACGCTTTCCAACTTGAGCAAACTGGAAGCTGCCTGCTCTGCATTACGATAGCTCTCTATCAGCTTGCGCACTTCACCAAGCGATCCGCTTATTTTGTCTCTGACGATGGCAGTTCTGACATTGTTAAACAATGCGTAGAACTGCTCGCGGACATTACCGGGTATGCTGATCTTGTCCGCGCTAATTTTTATCTCAGGGTGCGCAGAGACAAAATCTGTCAGATTGCTATAGTCCTGTTTCCAATCACTTGTCATTTGCTTTTTCCTTTCGACTTTTTCACTGTTTTCATGCTTTTTGCTGTGACTTATCGGCGCCGTGCGGTCTGACAATAATGTTGCGCAGCAGCGCTAACAGCGCCAATAACCCGCCTGAAATATACGCCAGATAATAACCGGGCTCAAGTGTAGCTTTAAAAGTGATGCTGCGGACATCGAATGTTATCTTGCTCCATCCCTGCAATGCGATGCCCAGATCACCTAACCTTTGTGTTATGATATGCGTGGCTCCCAGCACATAAGCGATATAGCCGAGACCGCATATCAACAGTAAAAATATGGCCTTTTTGCCTTTCAGCCGGGCGCTGACGCCGGCTGTTGCCAGGCTTGCTCCGAGATAAACAAAAGCCAGCACAGTCTGGTAAGCGGGTGTTTCGTCTTCGATGATATATGGCCGCAGCTGATTCAACTGGTGCCTTAATCCATAACTGAACACCTGGATGGCATTTTCCTGTTTGCTCATTCCCTGAAGAGTCATACTGGTCGACCACCACGGCAAACAAAATGAAATCAAAAATAACATACCTGCAACAAAAACCAGCGCACGGAAAATCCAGATTCTTTTTATCATTGTTAGCAGCCTTAAAACAAATTCCCGCGTATTCGGTTTATATCAATATATCCGGGTAATCTGCCGGAAACGCTCCGGCAGATTACCCTCTTTCCTGCTTTTGATATTACGGCTGCCTGAAGCAACAATTCTGCCGCATATTCTGCAGGTGCAATTGTTACTTGCAGGCCAGTATGGTTTGCTTTAACACGCCTCTGGCTGCTGATATCTTCCACTTGTTGCCGGGATTGGAGCCGTTGGCGGGCATGGCTACTGCGGCGGACACGCCTGCCGTAGCAGCCGCATCGGCGTTAGCCTCATCGATTGTCTTGCCTTTAATTGCGTCCTCGGCTTTGGTGGCGCGGTAAGGCATATTGTAGACTGCGTTCAGGCAGATGCGGGCATCATTGCCACCAATGACAGCCGCGCAATTGACGATAGGAAAGTCGATGGATTTTCTGATAGCAAATTTGACAAAGGCGCTTTTCACTCCCGATGCGGGTGTGGGTACCTGTATTTCTTTTACTATCTCATTTTGCTCCAATACTGTCGAGCCTGGAATTCCTGCTTTCCAGAAGCTCTCGGCTTCGATAGTCTTCTTGGTGGTGACTATCTTGGCGTTAAGAGCCACAAGAGCCGGAGCGGTATCCGAAGGATTGACGGCCAGGCAGGCCGATACCGCGCCGAAGATGGAGTGATAGCGGTTATCTCCAGCCATGGCAAAGCACATGTTGCCGCCCTTGCGGATACAGTCAAAGCGGTTATCCGGGCAGCGGAAATACCAGCAGCGGTTCATCTGGCAGATGTTGCCGCCGATAGTGCCCATCTCGCGGATATGGGGAGAAGCGGTCTTTCCGGCGGCCTCAGCCAGAGCGGTGTATTTGCTCTTGACGGTGTCGTTTAAGGCGATGTCTTCCAGACGGGTAAGAGCGCCGATCTTGAGCATGCCGCCTTCTTCCTTGATGTAGTCTAGTCCGGAAATTCCCTTAAGGTTCACCAGAGTGGCAGGGTAGCTGGCATCCGGGAGCACGGAAAAGCGCAGTGTCCCCAGTATATCCGTACCTCCGGCAGTAGCCATGGCATTGTCTTCGGCTAGAGCTTTGACTGCCTCATCTATAGTTTTGGCATTGACGTGCTTGAATTCTACTAACGTTCTCATTTCGTTCCTCCTACGCCTTTCCCAGTACCTTGAGCACTTTTTCAGGCGTCTGCGGATGATGATCCACGAACTTGCCGATGGCGTTGTAAACGGCTGAAGCGGTGAGGTTGATGGAATTGGCGCAGGGGGTTTCGCTGCAGCCGTAATGGCCATAAGCCCCGTATCCCTGTTTGTTTTCCAGAATACGGCAGTCGATGGGGCCGACATCCAGACTGGTCAGTTCCGCATAGATAACATGATTGTCGTTGAGAGCAACGCCGGTTGCCGGATCATAGATCTTTTCGGCAGCCATAGATTTTTCAAGCCCCATGATTACGCCGCCGTACTGCTGCCCGTTGACATTATCCGGGCTTATGGCTGTGCCGACGTCGTTCAAAGTAACCACTTTGGTTACGTCTATCTTGCCGGTGTCCGGGTCAACCTCGACCTCGACAAACTGCGCCTGGCAGGCCAGAGATAATTTCTGAACATCGGGGGGAGTTGGGGGATTCATTCCGGAAACGAGCGGCAGGGCATCATTGAAGAAAGCGTCTCCCTTACCTGCTCCCGGGCCGAAACCGGAACGCACCTGCCAGATTTTGCTGACTTCTTTCATAGTCTTGGAATTAGACGGATTGGCTTTTTCAAAAACTACGCTGTCCTTGATGTCCAGTTCTTCGGGTGTCTTGTCGGGGAATAGAGCCGGAACCATGGGCACGTCCGAGAATGGAAGCTTCGATTTTTGTGTCACCAGGGTTAGAATCTTCTGTTTCATTGCCTGGGCTATCTGGTACACAATGGGAGAATCGGTCACCAAACCGAAAGAACCACCAGGACGGGTCATTTCATAGCCCACTGACTGCTGTTTGAAGGTTCTGCAGGTGACGTCCTCGTATTTCATGCCCATCTCAGCCGCCACGATGGCGCAATAGGATGACATGCGGCCTGTGCCGATGTCGCCCCAGCGTCCCAAAATATTGGCTACGCCGTCAAGAACTGTAAGTCCGATATAGGCTTTGAGCATGCCTGAATTGGCCCAATGATGATTATAGTTGACGCCTATGCCGTGATACTTGCCGTTAGGCAGCTTTTTGGTGCCGGGCTCATGCCATTTCTCGTCCCAGCCGATTGCGGCTTTACCCTCATCCATGACAGCCTTCATCGTATGGACGACCGGCATACCAACGGTAGCCTGGTATTCATTAATCCAGGCAATATCATGGCCGTTATTCCCGTAGTTCTTTATTGCCAGATCGGGGAGCTGCATGTTCAGTTCTGCAGCCACATGTGAAAATACTTCATTGGTGACCATTGACGGAGGTCCTCCGTCGCGCCAGCACATGCGCGGCGAGCGGTTTACCCATGGGTAAATGTGGATAGCCTTGAAATTCTCACATTTGGTGCATCCTTCAATTTTTTCAATCCCGCACGAACGCATGGCGATTGATGTACACTGGACAGCTTTGATTTCACCATCGTCGTTGAAGCCTACTTTTATATCGTATACGCCGTATTCATCGCCGACGCAGTAGAAGTTGCTTTCGTCCCAGATGTACTGCACCGGGTACCCTACGCGGTACGAACAGATGGCGGCTATTTGCGGGACCATATGCGCACCGGCAAGCCAGTTCAGACCGCCGAAAGTGCCGCCGCTGTACGGGCAATTCACGTCGATTTTACCGCGCGGTACAATCCCCAAATCTGCGAGACAGGATGATTCGTGATGCGGCACCTGCGATTTCACCCATGCTTCAAGATATTCCCCGCCCTTGGGACCGGTACCGCCGGTCCATGCAGCCAGCGCCTTCGAAGGTTCAGCGCCTGCCGGATTGTTCTCCTCGCGGGTAATTCTGAATTCGATAATATTGTCTGATTCAGAAAAGCCCGCCTCGACATCGCCAACCTCCTCTTCGTTGCTTTGATGCAGGTTATTCTCGGGCAAAGGCAGGGTGGACATCCAAACCTGTGTGGCGCCGGGTTTCAGGGCTTCTTCCTGATCCATTACAACGCCCAGTTCGTTCCAGGTTACATCCAATAATTTTATCGCCCGGTCGCATATCTCCTCGCTCTCAGCGGTAACGATAGCTCCGACGGCATGATTGTACCACTCGGCTACATTCGGAAGCAGTTTGATGATATAGTCATTTTCAGGGATAGTGTTTTCCCATCGGTCCTTGATGTCGGGGTCATCATAGAGTAGAACATCCCAGACGCCCTGCAGGGCTCTGGCCTTGCTGGCATCAATGTTAGTGATCTCGGCATGCGCATAAGGGGAGGTAAGGGCTTTGGCATACAGCATGCCGGGAAGAATGATGTCGCCGACATAAGGGGTTTTGCCGGAGGCTTTTTCCAACCCGTCTTTACGCAGCAAATGCCGTTTTCCGATGGGGCTGTCCGCCGGTACTTGCCATAACCAGGGTCTTACAACTTCTGCCATTTATTCAATCCTCCTCATCGCTATTGCCCGGCCACTTCTTGAATCGCCGCTACGTGCGCCGGATAGGTATCACAGCGGCATAGATTGCCAGACAGCGCTTCGTTTATTTCATCCGTGGTGGGATTGGCATTGTGGTTAAGCAATGCCCTGGCTGTAACAACAAAACCGGGTGTGCAAAAACCGCACTGCATACAGGAATTGCGTGAATAAGACTCTATCAACGGGTCTTCTGCGTCGGCGATCCCTTCACAGGTGATTATCTCCGCGCCTTCGCATTCTATTGCCAGCGTCAGGCAGGACAACACCGGGCGGCCATTCATAAGCAGGCAGCATGAACCGCAGGCGCCATAACCGGTGCACATGTCTTTAAGGGATGTGAGCCCCAGTTGCTTGCGCAGCACATCACGCAGCGGCCAGTGAGCTTTGGTGAACAATTCGTATTCTTTGCCGTTAACCTTCATTTTTACGGTGGCAAGCCCGCCTGTTGCAGCGCCGGTCCCGGAAGCGGTTACTGTAACCGTTTTGGTAACGGTAACGGTTTTGGTGGCCTCACTGCCGTTGCAGGCGCTCAAGACAGCCATGGAACCAAGTGTGGCACCGCCTACTACCAGGCTGGCATCTTTGAGAAACTCTCTTCTGGATATACCGTTGGCTCTGATTTCTTCTTTCTCTTCCTCTTCAGCCATTCTGTTCCTCCTTTTATTATTTGCGTCTATATGATATCCGAACTACACTTTTCTTAATTCCTCACCTCCTGTTGTATATAGAATCGGCGTCTGTTTGTGGCCTCAAGTTTGGCTTATCGCACATTTCTTTCTTTAAGCGCCTCTAATCTGTAACACAACTGAATCTGGCATTTTGAGTTTGGCCATCGATCAAAGAGAACAATGCCGATGCGTCTCTACTATCCGACCTTGATTGCTCTACTCGCGGCTCATTTCGGGATTTCTCAATCTTGTTCGGATTGACAAAAAAATACTGTATTTGCATAATAAAACAAGAAAGCAAAGCGAACTGGCTGTCCCAACCGTCAGATTTATT
>CAYRSY010000086.1:5237-6338 GCA_964427105.1 uncultured Dehalococcoidales bacterium | reverse complement strand
GTCGGTTCGTCAAGAAGAATGCCTTCGGTCTGCTGCGCCAGCACACGCGCAATCACAACGCTCTGAATCTCGCCGCCGGAAAGTTCACCTATCCTGCGCCTTGCCAGATGTGTAGTGCGCGTTTTTTCCATAGCGTCCCGGGCAATCACCATATCCTTCTCCCCCTCGTACTGAAAAAACCCGAGGTGCGGGTTGCGCCCCATAAGCACCACCTCGAAAGCAGTGAAGTTGCCGGGAAGAAGAGGAATCTGCGGAACTACCCCCAGAAGACAGGCCATCTCTTTATGGGGGATTTTCAACGCATCTGTGCCGTTAAAAGCAATACTGCCGTGCAGAGGATGTATTATACGGCTGACAGCCTTGATTATAGTTGATTTGCCGCAGCCGTTAGGCCCCACCAGGCCGGTCATGCGCCCGGGTTCAAATGAAAAGCTGACATCGCGCACTACGGCATGACTGCCATAACTCAGGGTCAGATTGCTTGCTTCTATTTTCAGCATACGCGCCTCAAAAAAGCATCCTCGCCTTGCGCCGCAGCAGATAAAGGAAAAACGGCGCGCCGGCTATGGCGGTTATCACGCCGACAGGGATCTCGGAAGGCGCCATCATGGTACGGGACAGCAGGTCAACCAGAATGAGAAATATTGCTCCGGTGAGCATTGAAAGCGGCAGCAGAAAGCGGTAATCCGGCCCCCAGATGAGCCTTACGGCATGAGGCACGATAATACCAACAAAGCCTATGATACCCACAAAAGATACCGCCGCCGCTGTAATAAGTGTAGCGATAATAAGAAGAACTATCTTGAGTTGTTCTACATTTACGCCCAACTGGCGCGCCTGTTCTTCATCTAGCTGCATGATATTAAGCGAACGCCCGAAAAGCAGGATTACGCATGAACCAATTAAGACAATGGGAAAGACTATCCAGAATTCCGACCACTGGCTGAGGGAAAAGCTGCCGGACATCCAGAACACGATGCTGCGCATGACATTGCCGCTTGTGATGGTAATGTAGTTAACCAGCGCGCCCAGCAAAGCGCCCAGCGCTACTCCCGCCAGTATAAGTGTGGACATAGGCAATGTTTTGCCCACGCGCGCCAG
>CAYRSY010000086.1:0-5137 GCA_964427105.1 uncultured Dehalococcoidales bacterium | reverse complement strand
GATGCTCTGTTTTCGATTCAGAAACCGGAGATTGCGTCAATTACATCCCCTTCAGATTTGTTACCTTTCCTTTTGTCAGGGAGCAGAGGGAAGCAGCGCCGCCCCTCTGCTCCCGAATTCAAAGTGAACTATACAGCTTTCAATGTTTATCCGGTTTGGATTTTCTATCCCATGTACTTCTCTACAAACTCCGGGAAAAGTTCAGGATGAATCATGGCCGCCATCCATTCGAAGCCGTCTATGATGCGCGCTACGGGACGATTGGTTAGCGAGGCATTTATGCCATATACCTTTCCGTTTATAAGGGCAGATACCGTTTTCAGTCGGGATTCGGTCTGCATAAAGACCAGCGGCGCATCGCCGCCCTCGTAACTGTAGTCCACGTTGCAGATTATAACATCGGGGTCGGCATCAATAACCGATTCCAGAGAAAGGGTGGGGAAGCCTGTCTCGTCCTGTACGATACTTATACCACCGGCTTTGGTTATCATCTCGTAAATAGGCGTATCAATACCGGAGGACATTATAGGCTCCTGCCAGATAACATATAACACAGAGGGTTTCTGGTCTTCTGCCAAACCCTGCGTCTTTTCGACAATATTGTCAATACGTGTTTGCATATCATTTACTATTGACTCAGCCTCCTGCGTTGCGCCTGCGAGCATACCGATAGTGGTTATCGAAGCCATTATATCATTCAGATTGTACGGCACTACCGCATAGACTGTATAGCCAAGATTCTCCAGCGCAGGGATAACATCCGACTTGTGTATATCTTCCGCCAGAATAAGATCAGGATCAAGGCTGACGACTTTTTCAATGTCCACGTCCGAATAGCCGCCCACCTTTTCTACGCTTAAAGCTGCATCAGGATAATCACAGTAAAGCGTATCCCCGACCACCCTGTCCCCAAGTCCAAGGGCAAAGAGTATTTCCGTATTGCTGGGCGCCAGCGACACTATACGCTGAGGCTCTTCCTCAATAGTAACCGTGCGCCCAAGGTCATCGGTAACGGTAAGGGGATAGGTAACGCTTGCCGAAGTGGTAATGTCACCGCCGGACGCATCTTTATTACAGGCTATGCCCGTCAATGACAGCGACAAAACCAGAAGCACACTGAATATAGTATAGAGAAGCGTAGATTTCAGATTGTGTTTAACTTTTTTATTTCTATCTTTAAAATTTAATAAATTAAGCAAAGTTCTATCCTTTAATCATTTTGTAATATTTCAGGCGCCATAGAAATGAAAAACCCCTGCTTCGTGGGCAGGGGATTGTTTTTGTGCTATATAGACATGCGCACACCTCCTGGTTCCCGCGGAGACGACTGCCCGAAGCTCTGGCGTTCTGACTCTTCCGGTCTATGCCGGAATTACAGCAGGCGGTACTGTGTCGGGATCTCACCGACTTGCCTTCCAGATATTACCCGCAAATATGCGGGCCCCCAGGTTTCCTATTCAATTGTGAGGTTAGCGTACTACAAACAAGAGAGCGGTGTCAAACAATCAAAAAGCACATGTGAAAAAACGTCAACACGCACGGGCAGCTTTTAACTACCTGCGTTTATGCGAATAAAAATCCCAGGGCATTGAAAGTATAACCGATTATGATAATCCCAACAGCAACGATAGCGACGAATATTACCAGCAATTTCGTCTTGATGACCTTTTTAAGCATAATAATAGAAGGAAGGGACAAAGCAGTAACCGACATCATAAACGCAAGGATTGTTCCTACCCCCACCCCTTTAGCAAACAGTGCCTCCGCAATCGGAATGGTGCCGAAGATATCGGCATACATGGGAATGCCTACAGCCGTAGCAATCAATACCGAGAAAGGATTATTCTTGCCAAGCACGTTTTGAATCCACTCCACAGGGATCCAGTTGTGGATAAGAGCGCCTATACCGACACCTATAACCACATACTTCCAGACTTTTTTAAGCGTTGCCAGCATCTGTTCCCGTGCATAAATCAAGCGGTCGCGCCGTGTCAGTTCAGGAGTCTCAATATCCACGCTTCCAGCGCGGGAAGTGAATTTCTCTACGTATTTATCCATGCCTAGCTTGTCGATTAATGTGCCGCCAGCTACCGCCAGCACCAGTCCCACAACAACATAAGCAAAAGCAATAGGAGCGCCAAACACGCTCATCAAGACAATGAGCGCTCCCAGATCTACCAGCGGTGAAGAAATCAGAAAAGAAAAAGTAACGCCTACCGGCAATCCTGCATTGGTAAACCCGATAAAAAGGGGAATGGAGGAGCAACTGCAAAATGGCGTTACAGTACCCAGCAGAGCGCTAAGAATATGGGCTCCGAGTCCTTTGAATCTTCCCAAAATTTTCTTGGTTTTTTCCGGCGGAAAGTAACTTTGTATATAGGAGATGACAAAAATGAGGACGCAAAGCAACACCAGTATTTTTATCATGTCATATATGAAAAACTGGATGCTGGCACCAATTCTGCCGGTAATGTCCAGCCCCATAGCTGAGAGCAGCCGTCCGATTAAATCGTTGAGCCATTGCATGCCCAATATTTGTTTCTGAAAAAAATCCCAGGCTAATTGCATACAGGATTGTCCTCACTTTCACTTTTTACAGACAGGATGGATAGATTCTCCACAAAAGTTTTTACATGCCCGCATCCATCAGTGGACAACGAGTAATGCGTCCACTTCCCTTCTTGGCGGCTGTTAACAAGCCCGCTTTCACATAGTATTTTCATATGGTGAGAGAGCGTGGGTTGCCCGATATTTAGTTTCTTCAGGAGAACACAGGCGCATTTCTCTCCGCTTCCCAGCATTTCAAGTATGGCAAGGCGGTTTTCGTCGCTTAAAGCCTTAAACACTTTTACTTCCTGATTGTATTTATCATCCATATATTCAGCCTCATATCGATGCACTTAAATATAAGCATTATATCCCTCATATCGATATATGTCAATATATTGCAGGCAGCCGAATTCTTAACTTCAACAGGAAATCGTTCTCTCTTCCTGATATAATCAAATCATGGACAACCTCACTATCTGGGCCGTCTTTGGCGCAGGAATAGCCTCTTTTGTCACTCCCTGTGTACTGCCGATGGTGCCGGTGTATCTCGCCAGTCTGGCTGGGCCGGAGATACTGGAAGGGCATATCGAGAACCGCTGGACATTGTTCCTGCACGCCCTCTTCTTTGTTCTCGGAATGGGGGTTGTATTCACCGCCACCGGGGCGCTGGCGGGGCTGGCAAGCATCGTTATCAATCCCAGTTCCCCGCTGGTGCAGAAAATCTCCGGCGGACTGCTGGTATTCTTCGGCCTCTTCATGCTGGCGGCAGGATTCATCCCGCAGCTTAATTTCGAAAAACGCCTCACCCCAAAATTAGGCCGCAGCAGCGGCTACGCGCGCTCTTTTATTGTCGGGGCGGCCTTTACCGTGGCCTGGACGCCCTGCCTGAGCCCTATACTGGGCAGCGTCTTGACCCTGGCGGCTACCTCCGAAACAGCGGGGCGGGGGGCTTTATTGCTGGCAGTCTATTCGCTGGGCATGGGTTTGCCCTTTTTACTCATAGGACTGTTCTTCAGCCGGCTCGCGCCGCTTTTAAAACGCATAGGGCGCGCCAGCCGCTGGATATACTTCGCCAGCGGCATATTGCTGATCATCGTTGGCATACTGATATTGCTGGACAAGCTCGGTTTTCTTTACCCTTGATAACCGGAGGATGGCATCATTATGTTAAAGAAATTGATTACAGCGCTGCCGGCGCTTCTACTGCTGATGACGCTGTTGCCGGGGTGCACAAGCATCAGCAACACGGCATACAGCAACCGCGTGGGAGATACTGCCAGCGATTTTACTCTCAAAAACCTCGACGGCAACACCGTCATGCTCTCATCGCTGCTAGGCCAGCCTGTAATGCTCAACTTCTGGGACTCCACCTGAGGGTACTGTTTGGAGGAGTTTCCTCTGTTTCAAACCAAATATGAGCAGGAAAACGCCAGAATCGACGGCGTGGTCATGCTGACAATCAACAGCGGTGAATCAAGACAGTTTATTGCTTCATTCATGCAAAACAACGAATACAACTTCCCCGTGCTGCTCGATACTGATTACGCCGTCAAACAGCTTTATGGCGTATCCGGCATACCCGTAACATTTTTCATTGACCGCAGCGGAGTTATCCAGTATATTAAGCGCGGCATGTTTATCAGCCTTAACGAACTGCAAAACTCACTGAACAAAATAGCCTGATACTTATTAAGGATTATCAAAATGGAGAACAACAGATGAAAACCGGCACATGGATAACGCTGATACTGCTGTCCGCATTTTACATCACAGCTTTTATTTATTATCCGCAAATGCCGGAACAAATGGCCTCGCACTGGAACGCCCAGGGCGTGGTGGACGGGTACACATCGAGGTTCATGGGGGTATTTCTCTTTCCCTTCATCGCCACCGTAATAACGCTGCTTTTTATCGCCATCCCTTTGATAGACCCTCTAAAGGCCAATATTGAAAAATTCAGGAATTACTACGACTGGTTCGTGGCGATTTTTCTTATATTCTTCCAGTATATTTACGTGCTTACAATCCTGTGGAACAGGAACGCCAGTTTTGACATGATGCAGGCAGTGCTTCCTGCTATGGGAGCTCTGTTTTTCTATATCGGGATCATGATACAGAACGCCAAACGCAACTACATGATAGGCATACGCACGCCGTGGACACTGGCTAACGATGAAGTATGGAACAGGACGCACAAACTGGGCGGCAAGCTGTTCATGGGCGCAGGCGTGCTGGCCGCAACAGGCGCGATATGGCCCCAATATGCGCTGGCCTTTATACTCATTCCCGTACTGACGGTTACACTGGTTACCATGATTTATTCATACGTCATATACCGGAACCTTGGCAAGACAGGCTGAAGTTACCTGCTTGGAATCCGCATCAGGGGCGGGTTTCGAACCCGCCCTTTTTTATATTGGAGCTATAGAATGACAAGTGAAAGCAAACTGGCGCGCTATATGAAGCTGGCGTTAAACGGGACTGTAAAAGATATTGAGATGATAATAGAAAACCTGAACGACGACATGACCTTTGCCGATTCAAGGTTCATTGACTATGCGCTGAGCCTGGTTAAATCAGCCGAAGG
>CAYRSY010000085.1:0-6350 GCA_964427105.1 uncultured Dehalococcoidales bacterium | reverse complement strand
ACCTGAGGGTGCCCAGGAGATCGGTGCCGCCGGCGTTGAGCATGGCCTTGTCGCCATATTCGCCCAGCCTGGCAACGGCATCATCGAGACTTTTGGCGTTGATATGAGTAAATGCTTTCATTGTTTTCCTCCTATGCCTTTCCCAGCGCCTTGAGAATATCGCCTGGGAGTACAGGGCTGTTGGGCATGTTGGCTCCGATAGCGTTGCATACGGCAGTATTGAGTAACGCCAGAGCAGCAACAGAAGTGGGCTCGCCGGCGCCTACATTTCCATACGGCCCGACATCTTTGACGATTTCTTTTGCCAGAGTGGTGGGGAAGGCAGAATCGCGCATCAGTGAATACTTGTAATCCAGCAGGTTATCGTTCAATCTGACACCGGTTGTAGGATCGTGAATTACATCTTCGGAAAGGCTTCTGCCCCAGGCCATGTAATAGCCGCCGTACATCTGGCCTTCACAGCTTTCGGGGCGAATCATCTGGCCAAGGTCATTGACCAGCGCTACATTTGTAACATCGACTTTACCTGTTTCAGGATCCACTTCAACCTCGGCAAAATGGGCTTGCCAGCATCTGAATGGTTCGTCCTGGCTGGTCCCTAATGTAATAGCGCCGGTAGCTTCGGTTATGGGGAATTTCTCGCAGCCCAGTGCCATACCTATTTCAGCCAGCGTCTTTTTGTTAGACGGATCAGCCTTTACAAAGACGACATCGTCCACCAGATCAAGTTCTTCAGCGGTTACTCCAAAGAGAGCAGAGAACGTCTCCAGCAACTTGACCTTCATTTTTGAAGCCACATGTTTGATGATGGGAGAATTGGTGGCCAAACCAACGGAGCCACCCGGAGTTTTTAGTGAAAACCCGCAATCGGAGTCGTTGAGTTCCATGCGAATACTGCTTACCTTCATTCCGAGTTCTTCCGCAGCAATCATGCAATATGTGGTATGGGCGGAAACGCCGATATCGGGAACGTTGGACAGGAGTTGGGCGGTTCCATCGTAATCCAGCGAGATAGACATGCTGCCCATTTCGCATGGACCTGCGTTCCACATGTGAGCAAATGTAAAGCCCATGCCATGTAACTTTCCGTTGGCCAGTGTCTTGGTACCGTCGGCATGCCACTTGGAATCCCACCCTATAGCTTCCTTGCCGGCCTTGACAACTTCTTCCAGACTATTGGTTCCAACCCAGGCGTTCTTGAGAGCCACTTTCGTCGGATCCATCTTAAGCTTGGAAGCTACGAGCTGTATGGTTTTGCTCAATATATACATAGCCTGGTTCTTTTCACAGCGGAAAGATGTAGCTCCGGATTTACTGGTAAGAGCAACTTTACTTACCGCTTTAATGTTCGGGCAGGTAAGGTCATGCAAAAGCATATCAGGAGGTTTGGCCCCGCCAACTATGAGCCAGATAAAGCCTTCTCCTTCCCTTCCATCATCCCCCACATCCACGATGGCGGGATTCAGATGTATGGCAGTAATGGTGCCGTCATTCTTGGCGCCTATCTTGATATTGCATACGACACCAGCGTCTTCCCTTCCCTGTTCATCGCTTCTGTTCTGAAGGTATGAAACAGGAACATTGCCGATTTTCTTGGCCAGCAAGGAACAGGCAACAAACGAATGCTCCAGTGAAATCTTGCCGCCAAAGCTACCGCCGTTGAATACCTGATGTACCTTCATGTTGGAGGACGGAATGCCGATATAGCGGGGGATGAGCAGCCTGTCTCCCTGTGCATTGGGACCCTGGGTATTGGGGGTTTGAGAATTGGACCATACATGAAGCTGGTCACCCTGCCACTGGAATACATAAGCGCGGCTTTCGGAGCCGGCGTGATACATCTTGGCGTAGTTCAGTTTTTCCTCGATGATAACATCCGCTTCTGCAAAACCGGCATCCAGGTCAGGATTTTCTCTGGCTGTTGAGTCAGGAATACCTGCAGCCCAGGGCGGTGCGTAGATATTGGAGGTAGGCCAGTCTTCAGGATACAGGATATTGGCCCCTTCAGCTACCGCTGCTTCAGGGTCCATATAGAAAGGAAGCTCTTCCCATTCGACATCGATGAGTTGGACAGCCTCTTCGGCAATCTGCAGGGTGTCTGCAGCCAGAATAACTCCAACAGGGGCGCCCTCGCGCCAGGCTTCACCCTGTAGAATATCATCATGTCCGGTGGCTGTAATCTCGGGGTCGTCGTATCTCAAAACTCCTCGTACGCCGGGATAGGCTTCCGCCTTGCTGGTATCCAGGCTTTTGATTTTGGCATGAGCATACGGGCATCTGAGGGATTTAGCGTAAATCTGACCGGGCAGCAGCACGTCGCGGGTAAATACTGCGCTGCCGACGGTCTTGGCGTAACCGAACTCCCGCGGGATACCGCGCTTGCCTATAATGCGATATTCAGCCATTTTATGAACCTCCTAGTTTGCTGGCAGCTTCCATGACTGCCAGAATATGCTGTGGGTAAGTGCCGCAACGGCACAGGTTGCCAGCCAGAGCTTCGGCTGCTTCGTCTTCGGTGGGGTTGGGATTTCTATCCAGCAACGCTTTGGCCGTAATAACAAATCCGGGAGTGCAATAGCCGCACTGCATGCAATCATATTTGACATAAGCATCAGCCAGCGGATGCTTGGTTATAGCCAGATTTTCAGCAGTTTCGATGACTTTGCCGTCGCACTCTATCGCCAATAACATGCATGTAAGCACAGGTTTGCCGTCTACGATAGCCGTGCAGGCACCGCAAGCGCCGTATCCTGTGCACATATCCTTGATGGAAAGCATGCCCATTTTGTCATGCAACACATATTGAAGAGTCCATTCAGGCATGGTCTGGATTTTGTACTCTTCATTATTCAGCGTGAAGTTGATTGTACGGTAACTACCTATAGCGGTTACATCCGCATCGCCGCCAGCAGTAACGGTTGTGGTAACGGTCTTGCCGCCAGAGGTGACGGTTACAGTGCTGCCTGCTCCTACAGTTTTGGTAACAGTTTCAGTAACTGTATTGCCATCGCCGCCGCAAGCACTCATGATAGCCATGGAACCGATGGTTGCGCCGCCGACTACCAGTCCGGCGTCTTTAAGGAACTCTCTTCTTGAAATTTTGCTAATATTTTCTCTTTGCTCTTCAGCCATTCGAATCTCCTTTTATTTTTGTATTGGGAAACCAGCAATCCGGTTATACTATTTTTCTTGCAACATCACCTCCTTTTTGTTCATTTAAGTTCAAATCTATATTCATATGGCTATTGTTATAATTCCTGCCTGCAGTCTTCTACGCCGGTCATTTATTACAAAGAACCCTCTTTAAGTTGAAGCGTCAGCGTTTTGAATCAGAAGGAAATTTACTGTCGGCGGATGTTGCCGATAGATTCCTGTTGTGCATCTTTTCCCATATATCAACCATCTGACACAGGAAACCGTCATAGCACTGACCGGCAGCCCGCCATTTATCCAGTCTGTCTTTGGTGGTTTTGCTTACGGAAACAGTAGTTCTGGAGCTGGGGGTGCTCATAGTTGCCATCTCTCCATATTCTGGCGGATGGGTTTGCCCGGGCCACATAGAGAGCTGCCTATGCGGTATCGCTCCCAATAATCAATAAGTTCGCTTATGAACCCGTCATAGCACTGGCCTGGAGCACGGCTGGCGGCGAGTTTCTTCTTGGTGTCTTTCCCGAGGGCGATGGTAGTACGTTCATCGGTCTGGCTGTAATGGGCTAATCCTGATTTTTCTTCAATCGCTTGTTCCATATTATTCTTATATCCCACCAATATTTTTTAGGCTTTTGGTACTTATTTCTGTTAAAAGCAGTGACAATACTGTGCAAACGAAAAACAGGCAGTCAAACTTAAAGGTAAATTTTATGCCAGACAATATTTTCCTCTTCGGCTGCCGGAGAAATAATTAAGCATTTTCATTTGATGGTTTGTTGATTGAACAAAAACAGAATACAGGAAGCAGGTTGCAGTGCGGTGAATGAATGAATTGAGGCTGGGAACTAAAAGGTTACTAATACGGTTACAATACAGTAACCATCTGACAGCGGGTGACGCGATGTCATATATTAGGGAAAAGGGTTATTATTGTATGCTCAGAAGATAACCGACTCCCGGTTTGGCCTGAATATTAACTGAATCGGCGGCTATTTCGTTAATTTTGGAGCGAAGACGTCTGACGTATACTTTGAGCGTTTTCGACGCATCTGCATAAGAAATGCCCCATACAGTTTCCGCCAGATCATCATAGGTTACCAATTGCCCTGCTTTTTCCATCAGATTACGCAATATCAGGGTTTCAGTGCGGGTGAGATGCACGGATTTGCTGCCGTACAGTAATTGGGTGGAAGAAATATCCAGACGAAGCTGTCCGCATATAACCGAATCCGAAACCTCTTTAACTTTTTGCCGTCGCAAAACAGCCATTATCTTTGCCAGCAGTTCCATTTGCCCGAATGGCTTGGTGATATATTCGTCCGCGCCCAATCCCAATCCCTTAACAATATCTGATTCGCTGTCCATTGCGGTAGCTATAATGATAGGGATATCAGAAAAGGCACGGATTTGCTTTAAAACTTCTATCCCCGACATGTCAGGCAAGCCAAGGTCAAGTATCACCGCTTCAATGGATTCCTTTTCTACAATTTCGATGCCTTTTTGTCCCTGATGCGTAGCAATCAGTTTCGTTCCGGGCCAGCCTATAGTAAAAGCAGAGCGAATAAAATCCACGACCTCTGAATCATCTTCAATCACAAGGATTTTCATCTTTTTACCGTTTTTCTAATGCTTTTGGGGGGTATCGTAAAATTAACCGTAGTCCCAGAGCCTTTTTTACTTGATATCCATATTTTGCCGCCATGAAGTTCTACTAACATTTTAGACAACGGCAACCCTAATCCCAACCCGCTTAGTTGTTCGTGTTTTTCAATGCGTTTGTAAGGTTCATAAATTGAACAAATAGCTTTTTCATCTATGCCGCTGCCCGTATCCTTTATTTGAACCATCGGGATCCCTTCCGAAATAGACAGTTTTATGGTTATGGTTCCGGCTTCCGGGGTATATCTCATGGCATTATCCAGTAAATTAAGAACAACCTGCTGCAAACGGTCGCCATCGACATTCGCTATCAACGGGTAATCAGTCAGTTCAATAGTCAGGTTTTGTCCTTTTACATGCGCTGTATTGCTCACATATTCATATGCCTCTGTAAGCAACGCGCTCAAATCAGTATCCTCAGTATTCAACTCCAGAACACCCATTTCCCCTTTTGTGATATCAATAAGATCCATAACACGATTATTCAGATTTATAGCGCCCCGGTTAATGTTTAAAGCAAGGTGCCTGAACTCTTTATCTTTCAGACCGTTCACCAGCATTTCGCTGGCACCCAGTAATGGTGTAAGAGGGGTTTTTAATTCATGTACAAGCGCGCGTGTAAATTCAATTCTTCTGGCCATCTGTTCTTCCAGTTTTTTACGGGATGATTCCAGTTCAATAGTGCGTTCCTTTACCAGATCTTCAAGATGATCCTGATATTTTTTCAATTTCTCTTCTGCCAGCTTGCGTTCGGTGATATCGTAGAATATGTGATAGACACGTGACCAATCACTTTCATGACCCGGAGCAAGGTGCCAGATAACATGCATGTACTTTAGTTTATTCTTAAAGGTCACATCATAGAAATCATAGCTGTTTTCAGTTTTGCCTTCTATCATGGAGAGAATATTTTCCTTATCATACAGAAGCCCGTCAGGCCTTTTTGTAATATGATTCATAATGTCTCGTCTTAATTGTTCCCGCGATTCAGCGTCCATCAGACAAACGGCTGATTTATTTACGACGCTGTAACGGGCGCCTCCCAGGGTCATACAATGCCTTACTTCATCGGGGTTATCGTCAAAATATTTTCTGAAATCGGAAATACCATTACTCCGCAGGTCATCTATATATTTTTTAACATCGCTATAATCATGTTCCCAAATTGCAACGGGCACCTCATCGAAAAGAGAGGAGTAGTGTTCCTCCGATTGCCTGATTCTTTGCTCATCCTTCTTGCGCACCGAAATATCCCTTATGTACATTACATTAGCGTGTTTCCCCTGATATGTAGTGAAGGCGCCAGTGAGCTCTATGGGCACTTCTTCTCCGCCCTTGCATATGATATTCATCTCAAATATGCCAGGCACCGAGGCACCTAACAGCTTTTGCCTGTGCCGATCTATAGATGCTCGCCTGTCTTCCTCATTTAAAAAATCAAAGAAACATCTCCCCAGCAGTTCTTCCTTCGTATAACCGGTTATCCTTGACCATTGATCACTGACAAAAGTCTGAATTCCCTCGTTGCCATCAATATCCTG
>CAYRSY010000084.1:0-6406 GCA_964427105.1 uncultured Dehalococcoidales bacterium | reverse complement strand
CGCACCCTTTCGTCCGGCCCGATCTCGGCTTTGCGGCGGCAGATATCTATCTGCTGTTCGGCGGTATCCACGCCATCGAGGTCAGGCAGCAGCAGGCCGCGCCGCAGGCCGCGCTGCACGATGGCTCCATATTTCTTCGGGTCGAGCTGTGCCTTGCTTTCTATCTCCTCCGGTTCAGTGAGAACATCCACGCTGATATCAAGTTCCTGTAGTTCATCTTCCCCTACCGCATCGAAGCGCGGGTCGCGCGTAGCAGCGCTTATGGCATTGACAATTATCTCATCCGCCACGCTATGTCTGGATGACTCGAAAGTGCCTATACATCCGCGCAGTTCTCCTCCTTTATGGATGGAAACGAACACGCCTGCCTGCTGTTTCATTTCGGGAGTGAGCACGGCAGGAGCTTCGATTATGCGCCCCTCGCGAATGTAAGCGTCAACGGCGTCATGTGCCAGTTTCACCAATGGTGACATTATCTGTTTGGGGATGATTATCCCGGCATAGCCTACCACACTGGCATAATCGCCTGTCTCCTCTCCTGAAGTCTGGTAGCGCACCAGTTTGGCTTTGCGCCCTCCAAGTGCCTTGGCCGCCGTGATGAGCGCCACCGCTGGACCATAGCCGCACATTGTGATGCCTCGCTCTGCTATGCGCTCGAGAAGGGCATCTTCGTCCAGCCGGAGTATGGCTTCGATGGCGGCGTTATCTTTGAGCCTTGCGCTGTCTTCCGGCTCGTAATGCGTCATGTCGCTGGAAGCCAGTATTATCACATCCCTTCCCAGTCCGTTGATAACCTCGGCCATCTCCTCTCCTATCTCTTTATATATAGTGCCTGATGCGTGAGACAGCACGATAGGCACTATTTTTATATCTTTTTTAAAGTGTTGCAGAAAGGGAAGCTGCACCTCGATGGAATGTTCTCGCATATGGGCGTTCACATCTTCTTCCATGTAAGATGAATTGCCTATCAGTTTTGCCGCCAGTTCTTTATCTATTTCAACATTGCCCATCGGCGTTTCCCATATGCCGGAGGTCATGATGCTGAAAGGCTTGCCCATGCCTGTATGGTTGGGACCCATTATTATGAAAGTATCCGTGAACCGGATGCGGGAGAAAACCGCCCCCGCAACCGCGCCGGAATAGATATATCCTGCATGAGGGCATATCAGCCCGATAACGTCTTCTTTTTGTTGCTCATCATCAGTCATGCTGCTCACCATGTTAGCCAGCTTGTCTCCGAAGGCCGGATAGAAAGAGCCTGCTACCGCCGGTTTCCGCAGTATATCGGTCATTATTATGCCTCCTTTGCAATAGTCCTGAAATTAAGTTCAGCCCCGCAGAATTTGCATTGAGATCCGTTCAGCCCCAGCACCTCCGCCCGGTATCCCTGCCGCCGCACGATAAGGTTGTGGCAATTATAGCATTCGGTATTCTCGGAAGAATGCCCCGGCAGATTGCCGGCGTAAATGAACTTCAGGCCGCTCTTTTTGCCGAGGTCAACTGCTTTTTCAATGGTTTCGACGGGAGTGGGCTGTGCGTCTATAAAATTGTGTTGCGGGTAGAAGCGAGTCACATGCCAGGGCGTCAGTTCTCCCAGATTACTGGCAATCCAACCGGCGATACTGCAGAGCTGTTCGTTATCGTCGTTCATGCCGGGGATGATGTTGGTGATAACCTCCACGTGCATGCCCCATTTTTCTTTAGCCCGTTTGGCGACGTCAAGTATGCCCCGCCAGTGGTTTATCTTCGCCAGTTTTTTGTAGAAACCATCGTTAAACCCTTTGATATCCACCCGCCATGCCGTCAGGTATGGGCCAAGCAGATCAAGCGCTTCCTCGGTGGCATAACCATTGGTGACATATACGGAATACAACCCCGCCTCTTTCGCCAGCTTCGCGGATTCCAGCGTATATTCGAACCACATGGTAGGCTCGTTATAAGTCCAGGCAATACCGCGGCAATTATGGTCGAGCGCCATATCTATGGCGGTTTGCGGAGCCACGAAGCGGCTGCCATGACTGGTATCCGGTATGTCCACGCAGGAAATCTCCCAGTTCTGGCAGTGCAGGCAATGGAAGTTGCAGCCCCACCCGCCCAGAGAGAAGCACAGGCTGCCGGGATAAAGGTGAAATAGCGGTTTTTTCTCTACAGGGTCAACAGCGATTGACGAGGCGCGGGCATAGTTCATGTTGTACAATATGCCGTTCTCGTTCCTGTACGTTCTGCATACTCCGGCTTTGCCGGGCGCTATGCGGCAGCGCCACTGGCAGGTTTGGCAGCGCACCATCGAATCCGGCAGTTTTTCGTAAAGCCTGGCTTCTATCATACTTTTAAAGTACCAAGCACCAAATTCCAAACACTAAATAAGCATCTATATCAAAAGCTCAATATTTAAATATTTTGAATTTATCTTTATTTAGTGTTCAGATGCTGGGAGTTGGAATCTTCTCCCTCAACTAAAATTATAGCACTCCAAAGCGCATGCGTGTAAAGAAAAACGGGGTAGTTGACCTCTTTATCTCATCTGGCTAAACTAATCGGAAAAACAGAAAGGATTGCAACCTTTGGGCATTTTTAATAGCGGTGCTGGCGTAAAAGAAAGTGAAGTTATAGATACCCTCAAACATGGACTAAAGCATGACGGATGGCTGGTTAAAGACCATGTTAAACTGGCGTCGGGGTTTGCTGATCTTGTTGCGGATAAAGACGGCGTTTCCTTCATAATAGAAGCCAAAGGAGAGGATAAGGGCGGGTTTCCCGTTGCCGAGATGAACTTCCAGATGGGACTGGGACAGCTCATGGCGCGCATGAGCGACGTGAACAGGAAATACGGCCTGGCCTTTCCTTCGACGCCGGATTTTATCAGAGCGCTGCAGAAATACGAAAAAAGCTTTGCCTTCAAAGCGCTGGACATCTATTTGTTCGTGACAGGCAGCGACCGCAGCTATTTCGTAGTGCCGCCGGCGGATATTCCTGCTTTCATAGATAACAACAGGATATAGCCCTTAAAATTTATACTCCACTTCATTATTACGGTAAAGTGGAATATAATGGGCTGAACTTCCAGTTGCTTGTTCTTCCATGCCTGCCCATATGGCATACTGTTAGAAATGACAGGAGGCACTGGTTATGCTGGTGATAATTCCTCTGGCAATCATCGCCGGAGTTCTGGCCTGGATGCTCAGGCCGGGAACAAATCCGTGTAAGCCGCGCAGAGTTGCCATAATTGTTACAGTAGTTCCAGTTATCATATTGGCCGTAGCAGCGGTTATTTTCCAGTTGCTGCACAACGCCGGCGGCAACACCTGGGTATCGGTTATTTCAAACGCCTTGTTCGTCATCGGCTGCGGCCTGTTATGCGCCGCGATAGTAGCGGCATTGGCATTTGCCGTTGCACGCAAAACAGACATAGCCAAAAGTGCAGGTTTCGGGGCTTGCATCGACTTTTTTATACTGGCAATAGAACTGGGGTTGCTGGAATGGCTGGCTGGGGTTTAGCCCGGCTTATCAGGTCGGTGGAAAAAACAAAGTAAAGGATGGCAGTCAAATGGACGATATTGAACTTATACTCAAGGAACTTACCGAGGCATATGGTGTATCCGGCTACGAGAACGAACCGCGCGGCCTGATGCGCAAGTATCTGTCTCCCCTCGGGGAGTTGTCACAGGACAGGCTGGGTTCGCTTATCTGCCGCAAGCAGGGGGATGCGGATTCCCCGCGCATAATGCTGGCAGGGCATATGGATGAAGTCGGGTTCATGGTGAAGCTCATCAACAAAGAGGGTTTCATCTACTTTACGCCTCTCGGCGGCTGGCACAGCCAGAATATGCCGTCGCAAAGAGTGGTCATACAGACATGCAAGGGCAATGTGCCAGGCGTCATCAGCATCAAACCTCCTTTTCACATGCAGGAGGAGGAGCGCAAGAAGGTTCCCGAGCGCAAGGATATGTTCATCGACATCGGCGCTATTTCCAAAGAAGAGGTTATGGAGGCGGGCGTGCGACCCGGCGACCCCATCGTGCCTGTCAGTGAGTTCACCATCATGGCCCCGTCCACTAAAACCTATATGGCCAAGGCCTTCGACGACCGTGTGGGCTGCGCGCTTACCATCGCAGTTTTGCGCGAACTTGGCGGCAAACCACATCCCAACACCGTTTACGGCGTAGCTACCGTGCAGGAGGAAGTGGGATTGCGCGGAGCCACCACCAGCGCCGAATCGGTCAACCCCGATGTGGCTATTGCGCTGGACGTTACTCCTGTCGGGGATATTCCAGGCAGCCCGGCAGACCAGCCATCGGAGAAAATCGGCGGAGGCCCCGGCATTATCCTGTATGACAGGTGCATGATACCCAACCTCAAGCTGCGCGATCTGACCATCGAAACCGCGAAGGAGATCGGGGTTCCTCTTCAGTTTTCGGCGGTGGAGTTCGGCGGCTACGATACGGGCGCTATCCACATGCACAAGGGCGGTGTTCCCGGCCTGGCCTTCGGCATCCCCACCCGCCACGTCCACAGCCATAATTCCATCATGCGCCGCGACGATTTCGATGGCGCGGTGAAGCTGCTTTCGGCTCTTATACAGAAGCTGGACAGGCAGACGGTGGCAGGGCTGGCGCAAGACTAGAAAACAGGGGCTGCTGTAAGTCTTTGTCATTAATTCTATGAGAGGAGCACATCGCTCAGTCTGCAACACTTTGGGGTTGCCGTTCTATTACTATGGTGTCATGACAAGCGTTACTACGGGAAAGGAAAATGCCTGTTTTTATCCAGGCCTTCTGCGCCCCGCATCTCAACGGATGATACTGCTGGAACTTGACCCATCATAATGCCGGTATTAGACTTTATGTATGAAAATTATAGGACTTACAGGCACAATAGGCAGCGGAAAGAGCACTGTGGCGCAGTGCCTCAAACAACTGGGGGCAGAGGTTATCGATGCGGATAAGATAGGGCATGAGATCTATCAGCCCGGCACCAACGCCATCAAGGAGATAGTCAAGGTCTTCGGCAGGGATATTCTGGAAACTGACGGCAACATCGACCGCGCCAAACTGGCGGATATCGTCTTCGGCAGCGAAGACGCTCTCAAAAAACTGGATGCGATTGTTCACCCGCTTATACGCGAGCGCATTTACGAACTTGTCAAGGAATACCGCGAGAAACGCACTGCAGTGCTGGTAATCGAAGCTGCCTTGCTTATAGAAACAGGCTGGACGGGCATGGTGCATGAAATATGGGTTACCACTGCGCCCAAAACTGTCATATACCAGCGCATGAAAGACAAAAACGGCTCTACGCGGGCGCAGGTGCAGGCGCGCATGAAGTATCAGCTTCCGCTCAAAGAACAACGGATGTACGCCAAAAATGTCATAAATACCAATGTGCCGCTGCCTGAGCTTCAGGCCAAAGTGGCTGCCCTCTGGAAAAAGCTTAAATAATAATCTGTTTGCGAACGGGAGAGAACCTTCCGAAGTAAAGCCCCTCCCCTTTCCCCCTTTACAGAAGGGTGACGGGAGAGGGGCATTTTTATATCTTCAACAGGTATGCGCTAAGGAAGATCTAAATCCTAATATCTAAATCCTAAATCCCGATTCGATTTTCCCATACGGGATGTTGTATGTAATGAAGTGAATCGGCATAAATACAAATGATCAAATTTAAATTTCAAAACGTTTTATCCTTATGAATTCCGGCGTTACCGGAACGGATAAATGTTCACCCTCACCTTAATTCTCTCCCTTCAAGGGAGAGGAGCCTCTTGACTCTCCCCTTACGGTAGGGCATATACTCTTAACATCCAATCGATTGGGTATATTGTCTCTATAAAGAGCAGGAGGCAAAACATGCAGAAACTGGATCTGAAAAAGGAACTGAAGCATCTCTACAGCGCACCCGCCAAAGCTCCTGTCATGCTGGACGTGCCGTCCATGAATTTCCTGATGGCTGACGGCGAGGGCGCACCCGACGGCCCCGCCGCCATGTCTGCCATGGAGGCGCTCTATGCCGTATCCTACACCCTCAAGTTCAGTGTCAAGAAGGGGTCTATGGCCATAGACTATCCCGTTATGGCGCTGGAGGGGCTGTGGTGGGCCGACGAGATGGCGGCGTTCACGGCGGGAGACAAGAATAAGTGGAAATGGACTTACATGATCATGCAGCCGGATATAATCACGGCGGACATGATAAAGAAGACCATAGAAGACGTGCGCAAGAAAAAGAATCCCGCGGCGCTGGGCAAACTGAAGTTCGAGAGGTTCTACGAAGGCCGGGTCGCCCAGATAATGCACATCGGCCCGTATTCCGCTGAAGGCCCCACCATCCAGAAGCTGCATGATTTCATCCATGCTCAGGGGCTGAACTTCGACGGGCGCAGGCAGAAACATCATGAAATCTACATGTCAGACCC
>CAYRSY010000083.1:4855-6446 GCA_964427105.1 uncultured Dehalococcoidales bacterium | reverse complement strand
CAGAAGCCATGGAAGAATACATAGACTATTTCACTGAACCAATATGGGAACGCGGAGAAGATGAACCAGAATAAGAAAGGCCAGAGAACAGACCTGCAGCAAACGCCGCTGAGTGAGATACTGGCGCACATTGCTGACAGCGCCCAGCCGATTTCCAATGCCGAACTGGGCGAATTATCCGACCTTAACGCGGAAGAAGCCCGGCAGTTCGAAGAAACATGGGCGCTACTGGACATCGAAAGAAAACGCCAGATCCTCTTGCGGCTGGAAGAACTCACAGAAGACAACGTGGAGCTTAACTTCGACCGTATATATCGCAACGCCATTTACGATATTGACGATACTGTCCGCCGTGAAGCAGTAGAAGGATTGTGGGAAAGCAACGATCCCTCGATTTTGCACCCGTTGCTAAGAATGGTGCAACAGGATGCCGCTTCCGAGGTCAGAAGCGCAGCCGCCACCGCATTGGGGAGGTTCGCCATGCTGGCAGAGCATAAGAAGATTTCAGAGGAAAACCGCAAGCGCATATCCCAAATTCTGCTTGAAATTATCCATAACAGCAAGGAACCTGTAGAAATAAGGCGGCGCGCATTGGAGGCCGTTTCTCCTCTCAGCATGCCCGAAGTCACCCAGACCATCTGGGAAGCCTACCGCCGGGATGAACAGGGGCTGAGGATAAGCTCGGTATACGCCATGGGCCGCAACTGCGATATGCTATGGATGCCTACAGTGCTCACAGAGATGAATAGTGAAGACCCTGAAATGCGCTATGAGGCCGCTACCGCCGCCGGTGAACTGGGAGAGAGTGAAGCTATCCCGAGACTCATTGAGTTGACCATAGACCCCGACATAGAGGTAACGCTGGCGGCTATCATGGCTTTGGGCAAGATAGGCGGCCAGGAAGCCAAGCAAAGGCTGCGGACACTGATCACTGACAAGAGCAAGGCCATCCATGACGCAGCAGAACAGGCTATAAGCGAAATCGAGGCGTATGAAGAGCCCCCCGATCCGCGCATAAATGACTTCGATGAACCCGATACCGATTAGCGGAGCCAGAATCAGCCTGCATCCCAAATCCCTTTCGGATGCTCCCCGTGATTATATCTGGCGCAAAGACGCAGAACTGGCCGCGCTCAACGGACAACCGCCGCTGAAGATGTCTTTCCTGCGGTATGTTACTGAAATTGACACATCTTCATCGGAAAGACATCCAGCAGGCAGGTATCTGTCCATTAAAACGATCTCCGAAGGAAAGCACATCGGCAACTGCGCTATATACAATATAGACTGGGATCTGGCAGAAGCGCACGCAGGCATCGTCATCGGGGACCGCCGCTACTGGGACAAAGGCTACGGCACAGATGCCTTCCGCGCACTCATTGATTACGCCTTCAATCACATGGGAATGAGGCTGCTGCATTTAAAAACACTGGAGCGCAACATCCGCGCCCGGAGATGCTTCACGCGCTGCGGATTCAAGCCCTGCGGCAGCCTGCTGGAGAATGGGAATACGTTCATTCTGATGCAATATTCTTACGATGATTACATCGCCAGCGAGTTGCAGGGAGTCAAGGCTGCTGGAGAAAATCCC
>CAYRSY010000083.1:0-4755 GCA_964427105.1 uncultured Dehalococcoidales bacterium | reverse complement strand
CCGGCAAGAATCTCCCTTAATCCCTTCCTTCGCTTCGCTCGAGGACAGGCTCTTTCCAAGGAGGGAAACTGGTGAAGGAGAGAGTTTACCCGTTGCCCTTGAAGCGGTTAGTGATCGGCAGCCGGCGGTCGCGGCCAAAGGCGCGCGCCGTTATCTTGATGCCGGGAGGCGACTGGCGGCGCTTGTACTCGCTGCCGTCAACCAGCTTTACAGCCTTGCGCACCGCCCCCTCATCCAGCCCCATCTCAATCATCTGCTCCACGCTCCTGTCATCTTCCACGTAAGCCTTGAGCACCCTGTCGAGAACATCATATGGAGGCAGGCTGTCGCTGTCGCGCTGGTCGGGGCGCAGCTCGGCGGAAGGCGGCTTGTCTATCACCGACTGCGGTATGAGGTCAAAGCCCGCCTTGCGGTTGCGCCAGTCCACCAGTTTATAGACAAGCGTCTTGGGAACGTCCTTGAGGATGGCGAAGCCCCCCGCCATATCCCCGTAAAGGGTGGCGTAGCCCGTAGCCATCTCGCTCTTGTTGCCGGTAGGCAGCACCAGCCACCCGAACTTGTTTGACAGGGCCATCACGAAGTTGCCGCGTATCCTTGCCTGTATATTCTCTTCCGTCGTATCCGGCTTAACGTCCTTGAACACGCCGCAAAGGCTGTCGAGGTACGACTGGAAGGTCTTTTCGATAGGCAGCGAGAGCATTTTTATGCCAAGATTATCAGCCAGCTTCTGCGCGTCTGTTATGCTCCCCGGCGAGGAATAGCGCGAGGGCATGGAAACGCCGACCACATTGTCCTTGCCTAAAGCATCGGCGGCTATGGCAGCCACCAGCGCGGAGTCCACCCCTCCCGACAGCCCCAGAGTCACCTTTTTGAAGCCGTTCTTGGCCATATAGTCGCGCGTGCCCAGCACCAGCGCGCTGTATATCTCCTCCGCCAGTTCCATCTCCCGCACCTTCACAGCAGGCAAAGCAGGTTTGGGCAGGTCTGCCAGAATGCCGGAGACGTTTATCCTGGCAGTCCTCCATACCAGCAGGTCATTATGTATCTCCGGCTGATGCCTCCGCAGGTCGTCCTGCCGGGCACGGGTGACAGTCTCTATATCTATATCGGCTACTACCAGATCTTCCTCGAATTGCGCCCCGCGCGCCAGCACCTTGCCTGTCTCGTCCAGCAGCAGCGAACTGCCGTCGAATACCAGCTCGTCCTGCCCGCCGACAAGATTGCAGTAGGCTACCATAGCCGTGTACTCGGAAGCGCGTGACTTGAGCATCTCTGAACGCTGGCTGGCTTTGCCGTAGTGGTAAGGCGATGCGCTTATGTTAAGTATAAGCTCGGCTCCGGCGTGCGCCTGCGCCAGCGGCGGCCCGTCGTCGAACCAGATATCCTCGCAGATGCTTATGCCTACGCCGATGCCGCCGATGGTATATACCGTGCATTCGCGCCCCGGCTTAAAGTAGCGGTTCTCGTCGAAGACGCCGTAGTTGGGCAGCATGATCTTGCGGTAGGTGCCGGCATGCCTGCCGTTGTGCATTATGGCGGCGGCGTTGTAAAGCTCCGTGCCGCGCTGCTCCACGAACCCGGCCACTACTGCGATCCCGATAGAAGCCTGCGCCAGCTTTTCGAGGGTTTGCAGGTTCTTCTGGATGAACTGCGGCTTCATCAGCAGGTCTTCAGGAGGATAACCGCAGATAGCCAGTTCGGGGAAGGCCAGCAGGTCAACTTTCAGCTTGCGCGCCTCATCCAGCACACGCAGCATCTTTTCCAGGTTGCCGGCAAAATCGCCGACTGTTACGTCTATCTGGGACATCCCCAGACGCAGTTTACGCGGTTTGTCGTTCATAATGCATAAGATTATAGCACGAGAAAGACAAGTTATCAGTTATCGTTTATCAGTTGTCGGCTGTCAGATAGGGTAGAGGCAAGTCATGACTTGCCCGTAAACGCCCCGTCTATAATATTCGTATCGTTTCAGAAGTGTTTTTTTATTTGAGGAAACGACTACCGTTTTACAAGCATGGCCCGTGCGTGGGAGTCGTTTCTCGAAAGTGTTCGTTAAGGGCTTTACGACTCCCCGGCGGGCTGAGCCGCTATTCGGTTTTTAAGGTTGCGGAGTAAAGCACAAAGCACTAAATCCTAAACCCTAAACAAGCATCAATATTAAAACCCAAAGGCTCAAAACGTTTTGAATTGATATATTAGAATTTAGAGTTTTACTATAATAGCAAGCTTGTTCGGGGAGAGGTCAAGGGGTGTTTGGTACATATTTTAAACGCTCTCCGAACAAATATGGCAAGTAGCGACCAAGATTATTATATTGACAATAGTTATTGCTATTTTTTCAATGATTCCAAACGAGGTACCATTTTATCTATTATCTCCTTACGTCTCCTTACATATTTTAAAACAGTTTCATTTCTTTGTAATAGTATTTTCAACTTGTCTAGTTGTGACATATTTGTCTTATCAATATTGTCCATTGCTTTTACCTCAACAGAGGTTTGAGAATAAATTTCATTAAATTCCTCTAGCAATAATACAAGTTCTTGGTCTTTCAAAGAATTTATAACTGGCTCTATCCCACTTAATTGTCGCTTCACTTCATAGCTTTTATCATTAATTATCTCGGCACGATTTGAATCAGTTTGAAAAATTTTAGTTGCAATTTCTATCCTTTTTTCAGCATCTAACTTTTCCTGCTGTGCTGTTGAAGAAATTAATGTCATTCTCTCTTTAAGTTCTATCAACTTGGTTAGATCTTTTTTATATTCTTCAGTACATTGTATGGCCTCTGAGTTCCAAGCATCCGATATATGTAATGCTTGTTTTGCCTCGTCAATCTTGCTATTCTTTAAATCTTTACGTCTGTAATATGTTGTTTGCCACATAAGAATAAAAGTTGCTATTGCGAGCAAGAAAGTAGCGACAGCTATCCAATCAACATTTCCTAGAATTTCCATCTTACACCTATATTTATGCTTTTTTCATAATATTCAACTCAATTTGATTTTATCATCTATATATTGTACCCATTCTGTCAAATAAATTTATAAGCACCAATGGGCACTTTCATATGTCATCACGCAGCGGCGAATGGTTTTATTAAAATTAAGGAATACCCCCTCTCTTTTATTCTCTCCCACAAGGGGGCGAGAAATAGGCTGAATTCCCTCACGCCCATTCCTTTTATGCCCCTCCCCTTGCTATAATATTATGTAAGGAGCAACAATGGGCACACAGAGGCAGTCCTTTCCATATTCATCTCTCCCCAGCGAGGGAGAGACTGTAGCGAGGGGGTTCCTTAGCTAAAAATGGGAACATTGCATATCCTTTCCCGCAGCGGCGAACCATTCCGCGACCGCATAGAAGCAGGCCGCTCGCTGGGCTATTCCCTCAAGAGCCTGCGCCTGAAAAACCCCGTTATTCTGGGCATACCGCGCGGGGGGCTTATAGTGGCGCGCGAAATAGCCCGCATGCTGGAAGGCGGCCTCGACATCGTGCTGGCGCGCAAGCTGCGCGCTCCGCAGAACAGCGAACTGGCTATCGGCTCGGTTAGCGAAAACGGCAAACTGTTCCTTAACGAATCGCTGGCGGCAACGCTCGAAGTAAGCAGTGATTATATCGCGGAGGAAAAAGGAAACCAGATGGCCGAGATAGCCCGCCGCATGGCATTGATACGCGCTGTAATGCCCAAAACACCGCTTGAGGGGCGAGAGGTTATCGTTACCGACGACGGCGTGGCGACGGGCTCTACATTGCAGGCTGCGCTGTGGGCAGTCAGGCAGGAAAATCCCTCCGTGTTGATTGCCGCCCTGCCGGTAGGGCCGGAAAACACCGTGCGCCGGCTTGCCGAAGACTGCGACGAGATGCTGGTAGAGCGCGTGCCTTTATACTTTTCCGCCGTCGGGCAGTTTTATGTCAATTTCGACCAGACGGATGACAACGAAGTCATTTCCATACTGCAGGCTGAAGCCAGTCGCCGCCGGCAAAAAGCGGAGACCGCCGGTGATAACTGAACGCCCGGTAATACTGGCGATAGACAGCAAAACGCTGGAAGGCAGCCTGGCCATCCCCAAAAAGGCCAGAGGCATCGTGATATTCGCCCACGGCTCCGGCAGCAGCCGCAAATCCCCGCGCAACCGCTATGTAGCCAGTATATTTCAGGAAGCGGGGCTGGCGACGCTGCTTTTCGACCTGCTGACAGGCGTCGAGGAAAAAATAGACTCCATGACGGGAGAATTGCGCTTCGATATAACCTTGCTGTCGCGCAGGCTGGTGGGTGCGCTGGACTGGACGGCGCGCAACCGGGATACGCATAATCTGAATATCGGATGCTTCGGCGCCAGCACAGGGGCGGCAGCAGCGCTGGCAGCGGCGGCTGAAAGGCCGGATATTGTGAAGGCGCTGGTGTCCCGGGGCGGCAGGCCGGACCTGGCGGCGGAGCGGCTGGGGGAGGTAAAAGCGCCGACGCTTTTAATCGTGGGGGAACTGGACACGCATGTTTTACAGCTTAACCGGCAGGCAATGGGGCAGATGAACTGCATAAACGAGCTGGCGATCATCCCCGGCGCCACACACCTGTTCGAGGAGCAGGGAACACTGCCGCAGGCGGCGCACCTGGCGGCGGGGTGGTTCAAAAAGTACCTGCTATAGACAGACCGGCGCAATCGGGAGCAGCATCTGGCAATGAATCGAAAGAATATCTGTTTCCCTCTTTGGAAAAAGCCTGTCCTCGAGCGAAGCGAAGGAAGGGATTAA
>CAYRSY010000082.1:0-6493 GCA_964427105.1 uncultured Dehalococcoidales bacterium | reverse complement strand
CCTCTTCCTGTCCGAAAAAACCTACCGTGTCAGAATACACGGTTAAAGCGCCCCACACCTGCCCTTCAACCAGAATCGGAAAGGCCGCCGAGCCGCGCAGGCCGTATTTTTCGGCTCTATCGTGCCAGGGAGCGGTGTTAGAGTCATTAATAAAGTCATTTTGAATAACAGGTTCGAGTTTGCGGATGCACGTTCCCGTAGGCCCCTGTCCCTCGGGGCGTTCGTCGGTATAAACCGTAATCCCATCGGCGTATTCCCTGTCTTCGCCCGCAGAGGCAACCGGAACTACGCTTTTCATTTTTTCGTCTATCTGCCCTATCCAGGCCAGCTTGAAGTTGCCGTATGTGGTAATGACATCGCATACATCTTCAAGAAATTGCTCCTGCGTGCCGGCATGCACAACCGCCTGGTTGATCTGGCTGATGACAGCATAAAGGCGGTTAAGCTTGATAATTTCGGCTTCGGCGCGCTTTCGTTCTGTTATGTCGCGGATGATGCTGACAAGCGTGCGCTGACCGCCGACGATTGCACCTCGGGAGCTTACCTCGACAGGAAAAAGGCTGCTGTCCCGCCGCTTGTGTTTTGTTTCAAAGAGAATGCCTTCGGCATCAGCCTTCTTTAATTGTGCCTCAATAGCGGCTTGAGTATCCGGGGCGCGTAAATCCCTTATGGTCTTTGTCAATAATTCATCCCGGCTATATCCGTAAGCCTTTACCGCCGCGGCATTGGCTTCCAATATATGCCCGCTATTTCTATCCAGGAAAAGGATGATATCTTTGCTATTACTTGCCATTAACTCGTATTTTTGGAGCTCGGCTTCGGCCTTTTTGCGTTCGGTAATGTCTGAAATAAACCCTTCCAGGAAAAGGAGTTTTCCCTGTTTGTCGAATATTCCTCTGCCCCGCTCCCACACCCAGCGGGTTTCGGCGCCGGCGGCGATAATCGGGTATTCGAATTCAAAAGGCTGCTTTTTCCCCAGCAACTCCTGCCATTTTAACCATATAGGTTCCCTGAAGTCGGGATGCACGAGATCGTTATACGAGAGCATCCGGTTTTGTATCAAATCATCCGGTTTGTATCCGGTGACGGCCTGACAGCCGTCGCTGACGAAAGACATGGTCCAGTTGCGGTCGTTGGCGCACCTGTACACGAACCCGGGAAGGTTATCTACCAGTGTAGAGTAAAGGCGCTGGTTTTCCCTTCCCTTTTCCTCTGCCAGTTTGCGATCGGTAATATCGTGAGCATATACCCGGAACATGCCGGTAAGCGGCAGATACTGTATGGTCAGAGCATAGAAGCGCTCGTGGACATTGATTTCCCGGTTGATATAGTCATCCGCACTGCCGATGAGTTTTGCGGTAATATCATCCCAATCTTCGATAATTGGTATCTTTGCTCCTGTCGCTTCGAGCGCAGAAAAAATCTGTCTGGCGGCTGCATTGGCGTAAAGCACGGTTCCATCCCGTGCTATTTCGGCTACCGGGTTAGGATTGAGTTCAGGGAAAGAGGCCAGATGCGCGATTTCTTCCTCACCCCGCACGTGTTCGGTGACATCGTTATATATAACAATGACCTCGCCGGAAGGCAGTTTATATACCGAATTTTCCCTCCAGCCTTCGCGTCTGGGGTCCTGGTAATACGCGGCGGGATAGCTTTCGGCGCTGCCTGTGCGCCAGACCCTCTGGAGTACGGCGAACAGGCCGAGATCCTTAACGCCGGGAAAAATTTCCAGCAGGTGTTTGCCGATTATATCTTCCCGTTTGACGCCCTCGATGCGCTCCACCGCCAGATTGATGTCTTTGATTATAAAGTCTTCGCCATCATCTACCGCCTGATAGACGGCGGCTCCGCTGCTCATATTATTGAACAACTGGCGGAAGCGGTTTTCGCTGGATAAAAGTTTCTGTTCAGCCTCTTTGCTGTCGGTGATATCCTGTATGATAGGTGTGTAGTAAAGTGGGTTTCCTTTCTCGTCTCTTACCAATCCAACGGTAATATGTCCCCAAAAAACACTACCGTCCTTACGGACGTATCTTTTTTCATGCTCGTAGTATTTGATCTCACCCCTTGATAGACGCTCGATTTCTTCAATATCATGGCGCAAGTCTTCGGGATGCGTGATATCCTTGAAGGTTTTTCCTTTGAGTTCTTCTTCGGAGTAACCCAGCATGCGGCACATGCTTTTATTGACCCTGTTGAAACGGTAATCAAATCCCGAGGTGGCTATGCCGATAGGCGATTGGTCGAAGATTTCACGGAAGCGAATTTCGCTTTGTGCAAATTCCTGCTCCGCCTGTTTGCGTTTGGTGATGTCCAGTATTATGGCAACCAGGGCAGGCGTATCCCCGAAGGTAGTCAGATGATAGTGCACCTCGACGGGATAAAGCGAGCCGTTTTTGCGGCGGTGCAGGGTTTCTAGCTCTATCGTGGATTTTTGGCCTGATTTGAGCGGCGCAACCATTTTCAGAAGAGCTTCTCTCGATATGAGAGGTTTGATGTCGAGCGGGGTCATTTCCTGCAGCTCTTCGGCAGTATAACCGGTGTTTTGCCTGGCGCCGGCATTTACCTCTATGAATTTCAGCGTTTCGGCATCACAGATATATATCTCGTTAAGAGAGTTTTCGATTATATGTCCCAGGCTGGTAATTTTTTCTTCCGAGCGTTTGCGCTCTGTGGCATCCCTGATTATCATGGAGTTAACGGTGTTGCCTCTGCTGTCCCTGTATATGCTGGAAAATATTTCTCCCTGGAATTTGCTGCCGTCCTCGCGCACAAATGTCAACTCACCCTTGAAATGTCCGGTACGGGCGCGTTCCTCCAGCGCCGGAATCAGGCGCGGGTCGCTGACATCTACGACTCCCGCTCTTCCCATGTGGATAAGTTCTTCTTCACTGCGGCCGAATATGCGGCAGGCTTCGGGATTGGCGGCGATAATGCTGCCGTCGGGACTGGTGAGCAGCATGGCGTCGGTGCTGTGCTCGAAAAAGTAGCTGTACCTGCTTTCGATTTCCGGCTGTTCCCTGAGATCAGCGCCGTTTTGACAGGAAGCGGCAGCCTGCGGGGACGGGATCCCGTGAACAGGTGTTTCCTCGCTTTGCTTCTTGTCTTTCCTGCTGTTCATGCTGTGTATTCTCCTCGGCGGATATTACCGGAGAAAAGCCGATTGTTTGAAGTCCCCCGTACACCAGAGAAATGCGCACGTAATGGCGGAGCGCATTCAAAAACAGCTTTTGACGCTGCAATCTCATTTCAATTTATACCGCGTAGCTGGCTTTGTCAATGAGTCGGCGTTAACTGCCGGCGCTTAAATGTTCTATAATAAAAACATCGTGGACAGAGAGCGTTTTGAAAAACTGGTGGTGGCGGCTGTGGATGAGTTGCCGCAGGAATTCCTCGATCTTATGGAAAATGTGGATATTGTCGTAGAGGATGTGCCTGACCGCCGCCAGCGGAAGTCATTTCCCGGCAGGGGATTGCTTCTGGGACTTTACGAAGGCGTGCCTCTAACCGTGCGCGACGGAGGGTACAGCATGGTTGCGCCTGACAAGATTACGATATTTCAGGCGGCGATAGAATCCATATGCCCGACTGATGCTGAAATCGAATCTCAAATACGGGAAACAGTGCAGCATGAGATCGCGCATCATTTTGGCCTGGACGATGACAGGCTGGAGCAAATCGAAAAGCGCAGGCGGAGCAGGCGCGGGGAGGACAAGATATGAGCATGGAGCAATTTTACCGCAAGGTCCAGGAAAAGCTGATGGTGCAGCGAGATGTAATCAATTCGCTGCTTAAAGATCCGCGCATCATCGGCGATTATTACGAGGCCATCGTGCGCGATGCGGTGAGAGAGGCGGTTTCCTCCTCCTTCTCGGTGGGGCGGGGCGTGGTGCTGGCTGAAGACGGCCGCGCCAGCAAAGAGTGCGACATCATCGTGTACAATGCGGGTGAATACGGGTCTCTCTTCAGTTCCGGCGATATTGTGGTAGTCAGCCCCGAAGCGGTGCGCTGCGTTATTCAGGTGAAGGGCACGGTGAGCATGGATAACCTGAAAGATGCCATACAGGGGTTATCGGCTGTTGACCAGTTACGCACCGGAATATGGAAGATTATCGTTGGTTTCAAAACCAATGTCGAATATCAAAAGCTGGTGGAACTCTGCGCCAAATCCAGCAGCGTCAACGGCATTTTCGTTTTTTCCAGCAGCTATAATCCGGAGACGGAAGATATTTCGCTGCAAATGCAGAAGCTGGTGGGTATCATCAAGTCAATCACTGCTCCCGGAATGTATCAGACCAACGATGCGGGCAAATACGTGGCCCTCGAAGTAAGCGGGCGTGATTCCTTCCAGGGGGTGCCTTTTCCCGATCAATCCGAGGTTTAATGCTCCGCAGGAATTTAAATATAGAGTTTAAACAGGAAGGGTTTCGACAGTCTCAGGGCAATGCTCCCTTTTTTAAAAGTCAGAAGGGGTTTGGCCTGAGCAAAGTCTTGAGGCTATAATATCCATACATATGCTCAGTCTGAACAACATTTCCAAATCTTACGCCCAGCGCGTGCTTTTCAGCCAGGTTACTTTCAATATAGGCGTGCGTGACCGCCTGGCGCTGCTGGGCGCGAACGGCAGCGGCAAGAGCACTCTGCTGGAGATAATCGCGGGCGATCTTGCGCCTGACGGCGGCACGATGACGCGCCGCAAAGGGCTTACAGTCGGCTATCTGCGGCAGGAGAACAGCAATGACTCAAAACGCGCGCTTCTCAAAGAAGTAACTTCAGCCGCCAGCTTTATCAATCAGCTCGGCCATCGCATCCGGATTATCCAGGATGAACTGGCTGAGGTCTCGGAGCCGTCTGCTCAGGCACAGCTTCTTGCCGAACTGGGTGAATTGCAGCACCGCTTCGAGGCCGCCGGCGGTTATAACGTGGAGCAGGAAGCCCGCGTTATACTGTGCGGGCTGGGTTTTCGTGAATCTGATTACGAACGCCCCCTGACGGAGTTCAGCGGGGGCTGGAGAATGCGCGCCGAACTGGCCAAATTGCTGCTGCAAAGCCCGGATATGCTGCTGCTGGACGAACCTACAAACCACCTTGATCTGGAAACCCAGTTATGGTTCGAGGAATACCTCAAATCCTATCAAGGTTCTGTTCTGCTTACCTCGCACGACCGCGCCTTCCTCAACCGCGTGGTCAGCCGCGTGCTGGCTATAGATGCCGGCAGGCTCTCTGTCTATAGTGGAAATTATGACAGCTATGTAGAGGCACGGCAGGAAGAGCTTGAAACGCTGGAAGCCACTGCCAGACGGCAGGCCGTCAAGATAGAGCAGGAGGAACGCTTCATCAACCGTTTCCGCTACAAGGCTACCAAGGCCAGGCAGGTACAGAGCCGCATAAAAAAGCTGGACAAGGTAGAGCGTATAGAGATTCCGCGTCTGGCTAAAAAGATACGCTTTAATTTTCCTGAGCCGCCGCATTCCTCCGCCGATATTATAGAGTTAAAGCAGGTTTCCAAGTCGTACGGGCAGAATACGGTGTACCGCGATTTGAATCTGCTTCTGCGCCGGGGGGATAAAGCGGCGCTGGTGGGTCCTAACGGCGCGGGCAAAACGACGCTGCTAAAGATACTGGCAGGAGTTTTGCCTTTTGAATCCGGCTTGCGGCAACTGGGGCAGGGAGTAGTGATGGCCTATTACGCCCAGCACCAGCTTGAGCTGCTGGAGCCGAACAACTCGGCGCTGGCAGAACTGCGCCGTGTGGCTCCTCCCAATACGGAAGAAGTCAAGCTGCGGGCCATACTGGGCGGATTCCTTTTTTCCGGAGATGACGCATACAAGGAGGTATCCGTTCTCTCGGGCGGCGAGAAAGCCCGGTTAGCCTTGGCTAAAATGCTTACCCAACCTGCCAATTTCCTGTTGATGGACGAACCTACCAACCATCTTGATATTGCCTCGCGCGAAATGCTCACGGACGCGCTGGAATCATACTGCGGGACACTGTGCTTTATCACCCATGACCGTACGCTCATCCGGCAGATAGCTACCAGCATTATCGAGGTAAAAGCGGGGCAGATAGATGTCTATCAGGGAGACTACGACAGCTATCTGTATCACAAGGAGCAGCTTGAATCCGGCGGCGGGGAAGCGGAGCGTTGTCCGGCGCCTGTAAAAAAAGCGCCTGTCACTGCGGCTGGTTCCCGCCAGAAGCGGGCGCTTTCCGGCGAATTGCGCAGCGAATATTACGCCAAAAGCACTCCTCTCAAGAAACGCATCGAGAAGATGGAATCCGAGCTGACTGTAATCGAAGCCGAGATAAAAGACCTCGAAAGCCGTTTCACCCAGCCGGAACATTATAAAGATTCGCAGGAAGTGGTAGCCAGCATAGACAGGCACCGCGAGCTTAAAACCCGCGCCGAGGAACTTACCCAGAAATGGGGCGAGATGTCCTCCGAAGCCGAACGGTTGCGCACGGAGTTCGAAGCGGCGCTGGCGCGGCTGGA
>CAYRSY010000081.1:4590-6638 GCA_964427105.1 uncultured Dehalococcoidales bacterium | reverse complement strand
CCCAGGTGCCGATGGCGCTGTCGGGGCCGACGGTGATAGGCCCGAAGTTGTAGAGAGGGCTTATCTCCAGGAAGGCGGCTGCTCCCTCGTGATTGTCATCCGGGTTGAGCGAAACGTAGCGGATGCCGTTTGGAGCGGCTGATGCTTCCATAACTGCCTGTGAGACGGGCGCAGCCATGCACAGGTCGGCGCGGCCTTCAGACACGGCGCGCGCGCAGGCGTCATAGTCTCCCGTATTGATCCATACGATATCTTCCTGGCTCACGCTGGCCCATGCCAGCAGCGACAGGAAGGGCGTCATGGTAGCCGATTTGTCATTCCAGATGGCTATGCGGGTACCCGGCGCAATATCCTCCGGCTTGTAAATGCTCGAATCTCCTCTGACCATGAACCCTGTATTCGCCAGAGAGTCCACCCACACCAGCCCCGCCATCCAGGGGCCACCGTCGGCCGAGGCGTACTCGGCGAGGGCTTCGGTGCAGTCGCGCATGGTGGACTTGTCTATCTGCGATAGGACCATATTGGACTGTGCCATATCTTTATATGTATTGGTCCAGGCGGCTTCATTGACCACGCGGATGATGGTATTGTCGAGGCTGGCCTGCATAATGGTAGCCCAGCTGAGAACCTTCATCTCGCCGGATGAGCCGGTGCCTGCGAAATGCATGGTCTGCGGCCAGGTGAAATCTCCGTCGGAGGAGGACGTATCCGTTTTGGACTGGCTGCCGCATCCCGTGAGCACAACGCAAAGCGCTAAGACGATGCTCAAAAGAGAAGACAAAAGCGGGAGTTTTTTCATAATAATCCTTTCAGATAATATTGGTATTGGTTTCGGAATCGATGCCTTCGAGCGCGGACGCCGGATGTAAGCGCTTGCGGTACAGGGATGCGGCGATGGTTAAGAGGCAGATGCACAATCCCGCACAGAATATGTATGTCTGGGGGAAAGCCAGCATGAAGCCCCCGGCGAAAAGTATTATGCGCTGAAGTTTGTTTAAAATCCCAACTCTTGTCAGGTATCCCTCAAGCGCCGAAGACAGTATCCATATGCCGCAGGCGGCCTGAACGAAATGCAGCAGTGTTTGCCACCACGGCGTGTAGATGATGAGCAGGGCAGGCTGCAATACGAAGAAAAATGGGATGAAGAACAGCACTACCCCCAGGCGGCAGGCCAGCCAGGAGGTTTTCATGGGATTGGCTCCGGCTATGTTGGCGGCCACAAAAGCGGGCAGGGCCACAGGAGGGGTGATATTACCCAGCGCGGCGTAGAAAATAAAGAACAGGTTAAGCCCGATGAGCGGGATGCCGCCGGTAGCGGCGAACATGGGATTGGTCTTGCTGACCATTATAATGGCTGGCACGGCTATGATCGCCAGCAGTATGTAGGCGGTGCGCTGCAGTTCCGCCAGCCCCATGATGACCGAAAATACGAAGCAGACGAACAGTATCAGGTAGATGTTCTCTCCTCCCAGCCCTACTATCCAGCCTGCCAGTCCGGCCGCCACGCCGGTTTTCAAAAGACCTACGATGATGAACCCCATGCCGAGGAATATGGCTACGGCATAGTTTATGAGCCCGGCAGTCTGCGCCAGCCCCGCTTCAGCGCGTTTTGAGGCGATTTTAAGGCTTTCCCTGATAGCCTGCTTCTCCTTGCCATGCCCTGACGGCAATGCCCGCCTGACGGCCCACTCAATCCCTCTGAGCATCAGCACCAGCGCGGAGGCATAGATGGGTGTAATAGCGCCCCATCTCATATACACCAGCCCGAAAACCAGCACGAACAGCCCGGCTATGTATGTCCATCCCTCGAGCAGCACGCGCCACCAGCAGGGGATGTCTTCTGCGGGAACAGCCTTTATATTGTTTCTGGCGGCGTAGGCATCCACCTGCACCAGCAGTCCCAGGTAGAAAAGCATGGAAGGTATTATGGCTGCCACCACCACGTCGGCGTAGTCCACGCCGGATACGATGACCATGATGAACACCAGGCTGCCCATGATGGGAGGCACGGTATCGCTGCCGGTGGAGGCGCAGGCTTCGATGGCGGC
>CAYRSY010000081.1:0-4490 GCA_964427105.1 uncultured Dehalococcoidales bacterium | reverse complement strand
TCGTTCGCGTTAAACAGGAAAAAGAGGGTGACGCACCATAACGCTATCGTAAGAATGTAGTCGTACCAGGGCGGGGCTTTTTGGTTTAGTCTGGAGTTTGCGCCCAGCCCTATGAAAACATTGGTTCCCAGTATGGCAAAGAGCAGGTAGTAGTAGGGAATGCCTGCCAGCACGCTGCCGAAAATGGGTATTGACCACCAGTGGCAGATGAAAAGCGCCAGCGCCGCCACCGGCGCCAGCAGATAGATTCCCTTTATGGGTTTGGGCAGGTAGTGATAACGGCCCAGCCCCCGTTTTTGAGTGTGCGGGGCGGAGTCTGCCGGAGTATCTGGATTCGGTGACTCCTGGCTCATTGATTCCCCTTTGCGGAATCCGCCTGAGTGAGTTTGGGCTGGTAGATGCAATACGGCTCGGCGGCCAGATAATCTCCGGTATCTTCATAGGCGCGGGCGCGGCAGCCGCCGCACAGCCGTTTGTATTCGCAGTCGCCGCATTTGCCCTTGAGCAGCGTCAGGTCGCGCAAGGAGTTGAACAGCGGCGAGTTATCCCATACCTCTTTGAATGTCTGCTGCTTGATGTTCCCTGCCTCCAGGTCGAGATAACCGCAGCCCTGTACTCGCCCGGTATGCGAGATGAAGCAAAATCCGGTTCCTGCCAGGCAGCCGCGCGTATGGGCGTCCATATTCTGGCTGTTATGGTCTGCTCCCGGATGTCCGTGGCCTGCGGCAACATTCATGCCGCACTGGCGGGCGATGCGGTAGTAGTGGGGGGCATCGGTGGGCTTGAACATCATTCTGCCTTCCAGTTCTTTCTGCTTGCGGCATATCCATTCCAGCGTTTTCTCGTAATCCTGCGGCGATAGTTCCTCCGCTGCCAGCCCCTTGCCGCGCCCCGTGGGAACCAGCATGAACGGATGAAAAGCTGCCGCGTCCAGAGAAAGCGCCAGTTCCACCAGCTCGGGCAGAAATGCCACGTTTTTGCGAGTTACGGTGCTATTTATCTGTACTTCTATCCCTGACTGTCTGGCAATTTTCACTCCCCTTGCGGCTTCTTCAAAGGCTCCTGCCTGTCCGCGGAATTCATCCTGAAGGGCGGGAACAGGAAAATCAATGCTGATACTGATGCGCGAGATAGGCACGCTTTTCATCTTCTGCGCCATTTCGGGTGTTACCAGCGTCCCGTTAGTGCCTATAACTACCCTGAAACCCTTTTCGGAGGCATAGCGTCCTACCTCGAAGAGGTCGGCTCTAAGCAAAGGTTCGCCGCCTGTCAGTATCAGTATGGGCTTGCCCACTTCGGCTATCTGGTCAACCAGCGCAAAACACTGCGCTGTGCTTAGCTCCCCCGGGTAAGTGTCGCTGTGGGCGGAGGCGCGGCAGTGAGCGCAGGACAGGTTGCAGCTGCGGGTTATCTCCCATGCTACCAGTTTCAGATCCGCTTTTACGCGCGAGGGCAAGGTCACGTCTTTGTCCATTAGGTGTCGTCTCCTGTTGATCTGCCGGGGTTGGCGGCCTCAGCGGATGTCAATACATGTATTTATAGAAAAGAAAAAAGCAAACAAGGCTAAAAATCTATAAAAATCTATTAATTACTGATAATAAATTATAATATGGCGAATATATTAGCAGAACAGCGCTGCGGTAGTCAACCGGCAATTGTGCGCAGGGCGGGAAACAGATATTATTTGTGTGGAAAAAATACTATGGTGAGTTGAATATGAGCAAAAAGAAGTTGGCTTTATCGGCTGCCGTTGCAGGATTGCTGGTTATAATATTGAACCTTCTGGCGGAGAGGCTTATAAACGGCAGGCTGGTGGCGGCTGATTATCTTATCTCGGTGACCGCTGGCGTGTTGGTTACGCTTGTGATATTTCTACTGTTCCGCGGCCGCACAGGTAAGAAGTAAAGAGAGCAACGGAGCGTTGAGGGTGTTACTCTGACAGCGCTGTTTGTTTAGCTTTGTTTTATCGTCTGCTTGTTGCCATCGTCATCTACCGCTACAAAGGTGATCTTCGTTTCGAAAATAACATCGATGGGTTCGGTATGGCGGCGGGTGGCGAAAGCCCTGACGGAATACTGGACGGATGAATTCCCCAGATGTGTTCTTTCCACCGAGAACCTTACTATCTCGCCAACGTTAACGCGCTTGCGGAAAGTAACGTTATCCAGCGCAATGGTGACGAAATTGTTCCCGGGCAATTCCTGGTTGGCGGTTATATAGGCGAACTCGTCTATCCACTTCAACATGTAACCGCCGAAAAGATATCCGTGGTGGTTGAGATTCTCCGGTAAGATAAGTTTATAGTGTTCCATGCCTGAATAGTAGCACGGCGGGGCGGGAATATTCAATCGCGATGGAAACTCTCTCCATCCTATAATGGGGAGTCGCGCCAGGAACTGTTTCTTCAAATGGAGATGCTACGTAGATGGGGGTTGACCTTAAAAAACATAAATATTATAATATAAGAATATAACAATTAAGGAGAAAAAAGATGCCTGTTTATGAATATGTCTGCAAAGAATGCGGGGCTAAAATTGAGATGATGCGCCATTTCTACGAAAGCGACGAGCATCTGGCCTGCCCTGTCTGCGGCAAGGAAGCTCTCAAAAGGCAGCTTTCAACGTTCAATGCCAGCGGGTATTCATGCAGTCCGAGCGAATACAGCGGCGGCTGAGGCTAGCACTTGCGGGGGGCAGTTTGCTCCAAAAGACATGAAGAGGCCTCCGGAATATTCCGGAGGCCTCTGTTTTATAAAAAATTAAAATAATCTGTAAAAAGGCCGTAAAAGTGGTTGACATTCAAAGGTGAAAGCCAGTTATAATTGTTATAAGATGCTTGAAGGCGAATGCCCTAGGTGTGGTCAAAAGTATTATGGACTGGCGCTGGCTAATCCTCGTTACCAGACCTGCGCAAAGTGCGGCGCAGGGTTGGACATAAAAGACGGCGACAAAATTATCAAGGGCTTCTCCCCGTTCTCTGCAAACAATATAAGAATAAAACCACGGCAGAAGAAAAGCAGCAAAGACGGCGCCTCGGATATTTGATCCCTGTTTCCGCAAATATTTCGCTCAAACTTTCTTCGCTGTCGTGTTTGTCCTCTTTTTTCTTTCCTTGTAAAAAATGGCGCACTCGCATATAGTATTAACATAAAATTCTCCATGCGCAGGAGGAGACTATGGCAGCTTCAACCTGGCTATTTATACTGGGAGCCTTTTTTATCCTGGTTTCCCTCGGCTTCCTGTTATGGGGTTTCAAGGAATCGAGGGATCTTGAAGAGGGATTGTCTCAGCGCTACGACCTCCGTGAGTTCATAGAGCGCACACCGGACAGCCCCCAGCCCGGAGCACTCAAGGCGGGCGGCATAATCGGGCTGGCGATTGGTGTGATTATGCTGGTGGGCGCATTTATCGCAATGTAAATCCTGTTTTAAAATATTCGGAGAGGTTAATTGTATGCTGCTTGATGACATAAACGCCGTTGTATCTGCCCTGCCTGCCATGTTGCAGGAGAAGAACGGGAAATATTCATTCGAGTTCATCATCGCCGAACGCAAGGCCTTTCTTTCCAGCAAAAAGTTGATATACAGAGCATCTTTTCGCATAGACGAAGCTCAAAAAGAGTTACGCTTTACCGAAATGCTGAAGGAATCAGGCGTGGGTGTCAGTTCCGGCACTTCAGATGTTCAGATAAGCCCCGGCATGGGATTCAAGGTGGAGACATACACCATTGGTGGCAAGCAGCGCGAAGGCAATATCGCCGAGCAATCCGCCCTTTTCGGCAAGAAATATAGTTATAGCTTTGATTATTCAAAGATACGCAGGGATATCGAGTCGGCGGCGGCAAAGGCCGGATACGGGTTCAAATATCAGATTACATCAATAGGGTTGTAAAAGATTTCTAACTACAGTGAACAGTCGGGCACAGTATTGCCCCTCTCAAACTGTAGGGTAATAGTCCGCTGCCCGGAGATATATATATGCCAAACCGGCAAATTAAAAATTTTGATGAGTATATTTCCAGTTTTCCCGAAGAGGTTCAAGTTTTGCTTGGCAAGATGAGGCAGGTTATCCATGATGCCGCTCCCGAAGCTTCTGAAGCTATAAGCTATGCTATGCCTACGTTCAAACTGAACGGAAACCTGGTGCATTTCGCCGCGTATAAAAGTTACATCGGATTTTATCCGACGCCCTCAGCCATAGATGCCTTTAACAAAGAGTTATCGCCCTATGAAACGTCGAAGGGCGCTATCAGATTCCCATTGGATAAGCCTCTTCCTTTCGGCCTTGTGGAAAGGATGGTCAGGTTTAGAGTGAATGAAGTATCGGACAGGGGAAAAAGATAAGTATATTGCAGGATAGCAGGCATATTATGAATAAAGACATCACTCTTGTCAGGGATGGAATACTGCTTCGCCCGTACCGCGCGGGAGACGCCGCGGCTGCCCATGAGGCAGTGCTGGAATCCGTCAGCGAAGTCGGTATATGGATGCC
>CAYRSY010000080.1:3911-6684 GCA_964427105.1 uncultured Dehalococcoidales bacterium | reverse complement strand
AGCCTGGCGTTTTGAGGAGTTCGGCCTTTGCCGTCTACTATGATTCGGAGTGGTTGTTTGCCTGTAGCCCCGCCCCTGCCTCCTGCGCTGCGGATAGTGAGATGAGGATCATCTGCCAGTACTGTGTTGACCCCAGCCATAATGGCATCGTGGGTATAGCGCAGGCTGTGAGCAAATTGCCTGGATTCAGGATTTGTTATCCATTTGGAGTCCCCGCTGGTAGCAGCAATCTTCCCGTCAAGGCTCATGGCGAACTTCACTGTTACGAACGGAAAACCCGTAGTTATATATTTGGTGTAAGCTTCGTTTATTTGTTTGGCTTGCTCTTCATGTTCCCCGATGAAGGTACGGATGCCAGCCTTATCGAGTTCGCTGCGGCCTTTGCCATCAATGGCCGGGTTAGGGTCTATCATCGCTATGTGAACTTCACTGATTCCAGCAGCGATAATAGCATTGGTGCATGGTGGAGTTCTTCCGAAATGACAGCAGGGCTCCAGTGTAACGTAAAGAGCGCTGCCTCGTGCCTTATCTCCTGCCTGGGATATGGCGACTATCTCAGCATGGTGCCCGCCAGGGGGTTGCGTAAAACCCTGCCCCACTACGACATCGTTTTTAACCAGCACAGCTCCCACAGCCGGATTGGGGGAAACATTCCCCTGTGCCAGTTTTGCCAGCGAGATCGCCTGTTCCATGAAATCCATAACGCGCTCATTCTAGCACTATTTTTTTCACGAGTGCAAATCAAAGATGGCCATTCCCTCCTGCAAGAAAATAAAGGCAAAAAAGAGAGCCACGATTTACCGTGGCTCTCTGTATAAAAGTGTTCTAAGAGATTATGAAATACTGTACACAACCTGCACAGTCAGGGTTATTTCAGTTTCTCCGGGGCTGATTGATGTTGCTATAGAGGGTGCAGCTTCTTTCAGGATGGCATCATAATAAATCGTTTGTGACGAATTGTTGAGCGATTCGTTGATGTAGGTGGCGCTGCCCAGTTTTACTCCTGCCAATTTGGCGAGTTGCTTGGCGCTGTCGACTGCATTATTCATAGCCAGTTCGCGGGCCTGCTCATTGTATTGTTCAGGTTCGTCAATCGTTAGCGTAATGCTGTTTATGCGGGTATAGTCACCGCTGGCAGTTGCTACTGCATCTATGATTATTCCAGCGTTGCCTATCTCTCGGATTTTCACGTTTAAAGTGTTGGTAACCTTATATCCCTCGAGAGTCTGTTTCCCTGTATCCCTGTCATAACTGTAAACAGGCGAGATATTGTAGTACTGTGTAGCGATGTCTTTATCCTCGACTCCATTGTCATTGAGTGCAGTCATTACATCTGCCATGGCTTGAGCCGCCTGTTGTTGTGCCTCAACTACAGTGGAAGCTTGCGCCTCCACGCCCAGACTTACCACTGCGAGGTCAGGCGTAACTGTTACAGTGCCGACTCCTGTCACCCAGATGCCGTTATTCTGCTGGCTTACATTTGATTGGTTGATTTCAGAACCGCTGGAAAATGAGTCGCAACCCCAGGCGCTTAATGCCAGCACCAATACGGCTAGCATTGTGCCAGTTACCAATAATATCTTTTTCACGTCTTTCTCCTTAATTTCGAGTTGATTTGCGTTACTGCTTATTATAACGTGGAATGTTGCTTTTGGTTAGTTTATGCGTTATAAATAACATGGAAGTCTAATCATATCAAGCAATATTATAATATAACTGAGAGGAGTGCGGACGGCATTTATGCGTAATTAGTCATAAATACTGTGCCGTAGTATAATCTGGTATGCCTGATGAAAATTCTAACGAGAATTCCAGCGAGAATACAACGGTAAATGTAAAACCAGTTCTGCGGGAAGTCATAATAACCTTCCTGATAGCTTTGGTTGTGTTTATTGGCATCCATAGCACCGTGCAGAACTCGGAAGTGATAAGCGGCAGCATGTTGCCGACTCTGGGTATCGGGGAAAGGTTATTCGTTTACAAGCTGGCCTATAAGTTAGGGCATGAGCCCCAGCGTGGCGATATTATAGTTTTTACACCGCCGGAACAGATATCTTCGACGACTGATTATATAAAGCGTATAATCGGCTTGCCGGGAGAGACTGTGGAAATTCATGACGGGAATGTATATATTTACAAGCCCGACGGTGCGGTAATACAACTGGACGAGCCTTATATAGCTGCTGCCCCGAATTATACATATAACAGCGGCGTCATCCCGGAAGATAATTATGTTGTCCTGGGGGATAACCGCAATAACTCGGGGGATTCTCATGAGGGGAACTGGATGGTTTCCCGCAGCGATATTGTAGGGCGCGCCTGGTGGGTAATCTGGCCGCTCAGTGAGTTCGGCTCTGCGCCAAACTATGACCTTCCATGAAGGTGAGGAGAACCTGATGTCCGAAGGCGATATGTGTAATACGGAGTCTCTTTTCCGCAAAACAGGTGCTGTGCTGGAAGGCCATTTTTTACTGACTTCCGGACTTCACTCATCTGTTTACTGGGAGAAATTCCGCATTCTGGAGCATCCTGAATATACGCAAAAATTATGCGCCATGATAGCCGCTCATTTCAAAAGTGAAGATGTGGATGTTGTGGCAGGCCCTACTACAGGAGGCATTATACTTGCGTTCGAAGTAGCCAGGCAGATGGGATTGCGCTGCATTTTTGCTGAAAAAGAAGAGAGCGGAAAACGCGCCTTCCGGCGCGGTTTTGTCTTGAAACCGGGTGAGCGCGTGCTGGTGGTTGACGATATACTTACTACGGGCAAGTC
>CAYRSY010000080.1:0-3811 GCA_964427105.1 uncultured Dehalococcoidales bacterium | reverse complement strand
GAAAAAATACGCAGGAGTGCCATCACGCAGAGCCGCTCGGTGCTTGGAGGCAAGTTCACCGAGCAGATAGCCCCTTACCTGCCAGACTTCAAATATGATCCTACAGAGGCGCGTTTTATCGGCACGCCTTTCGATCTAATCATATTTCCGGGGCTGGCAACGGGCGACCCACAGGAAATTGTTATTATGGAGATAAAGACTGGCAAGAACTGCCAGCTTTCGCCTGTGGAGCGCAAAATACGCCAGCTTGTTGAGGACGGCATGGTGCGCTACGAGTTTTTCCAGCCGCAAATTGAAAAAACTGATGAGACTTGCGTATAGCTCATTCTGAGAAATCCGCTTGGGCGGACGACGAAGAATCTGGCATGATATATAGGCTTTGTTTTCCCCCGGATGCGGTGGTTGAGAGATGCCTGCCAGATGCTTCTTTGCATTCAGGGTGATTGGGCTAAATCCGCTTGAATTCTCTCCCCAGTTGTTCGTGGGTGAGGCATACGATGGTCGGCCTGCCATGCGGACATGAATTGGACAGGTCGGCCTGTTCCAGTTGCCGTAAAAGTTCACGCATTTCATCTTCTGCCAGAGTTTGTCCGAACCTGATAGCGCTGTGGCAGGCGGTGAGGGCTGTCAGCCTTTCCATGAACTGGCTATGTTCTTTGCCTGCCGTTTCGAGAAGCTCTGTCAGCATAGCCTTCCAGTTTTTGTTTGCCAGCATAGCAGGTACGGTGCGCGCTATGTAGCTGCTGGCTCCGAAGGGTTCGAGCAGGAATCCCAACTCCGCCAGATCGTCAAGATGTTCTGCAAGTACGGCTGCCTGAGCCGGCGGCACATCGAAAGACTCTGGATTGAGCAATGCCTGAACTTCCAGCTTGCCCAGCGTTTTCTCGCGGCCAAGCTTCTCAAATAGTATGCGCTCATGGGCGGCATGCTGGTCTATCAGATATAACCCGTCCGGCCCTTCCGCTACGATGTAGCTGTTCTTAATCTGCCCGAGCAGCCTTAATGCAGGCAGGGTGTTTTTGAGGGTTTCCAGCCTCTGCGGTTCTCCTGTAAAAGGAGCGCCGACTCGCCCCGGGCGCACAGGAATCCCCTGTGCAGGATGTCTGAACATCTGCGGCTGTTCCCCTGTGCTATAAGGAGCGGCGGCAGCCTCAGACACCATGGAAACGGGTGTTGTTTGTACCAGCGCCTGGCGCACGGCACGCTGCACTGCGCCGAATACGGCGGACTCATCCTTGAACTTGACTTCGCTTTTAGTGGGATGGATATTAACGTCTATTTCGGCGGGGGCAACCTCTATATTTATAACGGCTATCGGATGCCTGCCTGTCATCATAAGCCCGTGATACGCTTCTTCTACAGCATAGATGAGCCTGCGGCTGGTTATCCAGCGGCGGTTGACAAACAGGCTGATGTAATTCCCTGTCGAGCGGGAGATGACAGGACTGGATACCATGCCGCTGACCTTAATCGGCATTCCGGCATCATAGCCCTGATTTCCGATGTTAAGCATATTGCGGGCGATTTCAAGGCCATAAACCTGTATGACGGCGTCTGTCAGTTCATCATTGCCGGATGTACTGAGGTTGGTTTTGCCGTCGCTGGTCAGGCTGAATTTAACGCCGGGATAAGCCAGAGCATACTGGCTGATTATGTTAGCGATATGCGCTGCTTCGGTTTGTTTTGATTTGAGGAACTTGAGACGGGCAGGGACAGATTGAAACAGGTGCATGGCGCTGATGGTTGTACCTGCCTGACGGCCAAAGCTTCCCTTTTTAACAGGTTTGCCATTCTCGAATCTGAGTAATCCTCCGTTTGTGCCGCCGGATGGGCAGGATGTTATCTCGACATCGGCTACGGCAGCGATGGAGGGCAGCGCCTCACCTCTGAATCCTAGGCTGTGTAATTCAAACATATCGTCGAAGCTCGTTATCTTGCTGGTGGCATGGCGCAGAAAGGCGGTCTCAAGTTCGGCAGGGGCGATGCCGCAGCCGTTGTCGGACACGCGTATAAGCTCCAGGCCTCCCCCCGCAATTTCCACTGATATTTGAGTGGCCCCTGCGTCCAGCGCATTCTCGACAAGTTCTTTTACCGCCGAAGCCGGACGCTCGATAACCTCGCCGGCGGCGATGCGCGCAATCACCTGCTGGTCAAGGAGCTTGATAGCCATGTTCTACTCCACTTTCTCCAGCCGCGCGAAACTCAAAAGCAGTTTCTTGACGCCAATGCCCTTGAAGGCCACGATGGCTTCCATATCTCCGCGCACGGGATGAGCGCTGATGATGGTTCCCTCGCCGAACTGGGCGTGACGCACGGCGTCTCCGGCTTTAAGTTCCTGAAATGTCTGGTTCTCGGCAGCCTCCTGAGAAGCCTCCCACTCATAGGCTTTCTGTGATATTCTGGTCGGCTCGGTCTTCCACGGGCGCGAACCGGCGGTAAGCCCGGCGGGAATGTCTTTAAGGAACCGGGAAGGCGCGTTGACGTTGGAGCCGCCGAATATAGTGCGGCGGAAGGCGCGCACCAGATATACGCGGGTCTTGGCGCGTGTAATGCCCACGTAGCATAAACGGCGTTCCTCTTCCATTTGAGCGGGATCGTCGAAAGAGCGTATATGCGGCAGGATGCCTTCTTCCATGCCAACGATGAACACCACGGGGAACTCCAGCCCCTTGGCCTGATGCAGCGTGATGAGCGTGACAGTATCGGTCGTCTCTTTGAGCCCGTCCACGTCGGATACCAGCGTTACGCCTTCCAGCAGCGCCGGCAATGCTTCGCCGGGAGGTAGCTCATTGTATTCCTGCGCTACGCCCCTGAGCTCCATGACGTTGTCCCAGCGGTCTTCGCCTTCCGGCGTGGCCATGAGGTATTCCCGGAAGCCCGTGCGGGCTATCACTTTGTCGAAAAACTCTATCAGCGTTAGCGTCTGGCTTTGCGCTTTAAGCTCTTCTATCATCCTGTAAAAATCGGCCAGCAGCCTGGTTGTCCTGGGGCTGAAAAGCGTTTTCTGCTCCTCCCCGCCTGCCTGCTGCGTGAGCTCGCGTATGCCGCCGTAAAGTGATAATCCCAGCGGTTTGGCCCATGTGCCCAGTTCGGCTATGGTACGCTCTCCGATTCCCCGCTGGGGGACGCCGATAATGCGCATCAGGCTGATGTCGTCCGCCTGGTTCTGGATGAGACGCAGGTAGGCGATGACGTCCTTAACCTCTTTGCGCTCGTAGAAGCGCGTGCCGGCCACCAGTTTATACGGTGTGCCGTAGCGGATGAAAGCCTCTTCCAGCGCGCGGCTTTGTGCGTTGGTGCGGTACATCACTGCTATATCCCGCAGACTGGCATTGCCGCCGGAGACGAGCTTCTCTATCTCGTTCACCACGAACTGCGCTTCTTCGCTCTCATTGTAGGTTTCGGCCAGCGTCACGGGAACACCCTGCTCGTTGTCGGTGAAAAGCTCTTTGGGCTTGCGCTGTTTGTTGGTGGAGATAATAGCCGAGGCAGTGTCCAGTATGGTCTTGGTAGAGCGGTAGTTCTGCGCCAGCAGTATGGTCTTTGCCTCGGGGTAGTCCTTCTCGAAGTTGAGGATGTTGCGCAGATCAGCTGAGCGCCATGAATAGATGGACTGGTCGGGGTCGCCGACTACGCACAGGTTGCGGTATTTGCCTGCCAGCATCTTCACCAGCGAGTACTGCACCAGGTTGGTATCCTGAAACTCGTCCACCATGACGTGCACGTAGCGGTTCTGGTAGCGTTCCAGCACATCCTTGTGCGCGCGGAAAAGCTCCACGGTGCGCATCAGCAGGTCGTCGAAGTCCAGCGC
>CAYRSY010000079.1:0-6764 GCA_964427105.1 uncultured Dehalococcoidales bacterium | reverse complement strand
CGAAACGGGACAGATCCACAAGCGGCGTTTCGCCTATGGCCTCAAGAACGCTCTTCAAAACCGGTTTCATCCGTACACCCCTCCCTGAATGAAAACTGTTCGGGAGAATCATACGCCGCTTCGAGGCCGGATTGCTTGAACGAAATTGCTCCTCCCCGCAAAAAAGCGATTCCGGATCCCGGGGGCTGTTTTCCCCGATGACCCGGAATCCGTCAGAAAGCGTTGTCTCCGTATTCCTCCGCCCGGCCGTTCGTCGCTCCGGCAGAGGCTTCCCCGGCGAACCGGGAGAACCCGTCAGACGTTGATTCCCATGAGCCGCGGGAGGAACAGGACCAGCTCCGGGAACATAATCGTCAGAACAATCGCCAGCAGCAGGGCCAGCATCAGCGGAAGCGCCTCCCTGATAAGGCTTTCGAACGGCGCCTGCGAAATTCCCTGGGCGACGTACAGGTTCACGCCGACCGGGGGTGTGATCATTCCGAGGCACAGGTTCATCGTCATGACGACGCCGAAAAGAACCGGGCTGTACCCCACCGACGTGACGATCGGAAGGAAGAGCGGCGTGAAGAGCACGACGTTGGACGTCGTATCGATGAACATTCCCGTAATCAGCAGGAATCCCATGATGAGCGCCATAAGAATGATCGGATTGCTCGTGAACGAAAGCATCGCCGCCGCAAGCGTCTGCGGGATCCGTTCCATGGTCAGCAGACGTCCGAAGGTCGTCGCGCCGCCGAGGATGAACATCGAGAGGCAGGAGAGGACGCCGGCTTCGACGCAGGCGTCAAACAGCTTTTGGAACGTCAGCTGTCGATAGACGAAATGTCCGACGACGAGCGCGTAGAAGCATCCGACGACCGCGGCCTCCGTGGGCGTGAATACGCCTCCGTAGATTCCTCCGAGGATGATAAACGGAAGGAAGAGCGCCCACTTCGCGTTCCAGCACTGCCCCAACACCCACCGGAGCCCGCCCTTGCGTTCCCGTCCTCTGTACCCGCGCTTCTTCGAAATGAAGTAGTTGAAGAGCATCAGCATGAATCCCATCAGAATACCGGGGAGAACGCCCCCGGCGAACATGCCGACCACCGACGTCCCGGCGATGACGCTGTAGATGATCATCGGAATGCTCGGCGGGATGACCGGACCGATCGTCGCTCCGGCGGCGACGAGCGACCCCGCATATCCCGGATCGTATCCGCGCTTGACCATCGCGGGAATCAGGATGACGCCGAGCGCAGCGACGACGGCCGGACCGGAGCCGGAGATCGCCGCAAAGATCATGCAAGCCACGACCGTCGACGCGCCGAGTCCTCCGGGCGTGCTGCCCGTAATCGCGTCCCCGACGTTGATGATCTCCTCGGCGAGCCCGGAGCGGGACATCAGCGTCCCGACGAGCATAAAGAACGGGATCGCCATGAGCGGGAACGAATCGGCCGTGCTGATCATCGCCTGGGCGAGGAGCTGGATCATCGGACTCCCCGGGAAAAAGAACCAGAAGACCAGCGCGCACGCCGACGCCATCGCGATCGCGACCGGAACGGAAAGAAGCAGCAGGACGAACAGGGAGACCAGCAACAGCGTAATCATGCTGCTTTCCCCCCCTCTCCGGCGGTCTTTGCGCGCGACGCCAGAACGAGACGCTGAATCGTCCGGAACGTGAGCCCGAACATTCCGAGCGTCCCGGCGACGTACATCGTCCAGGTGGGAAGCCACGGAATTCCGGAAAACACCTGGTGCAACCTGACCTGCATCATAACGGTCTTGAATATGAGCCAGCCCATGTAGACGCCGAACGCCATCGTGCAGACGTCGGAAAAGACGTTGATGGCGCGGGCGACTGCGGGAGAACCTATCTGGGTGAGAATATCGACCTTGAGATGAATCCCCTTTTTCGCCGCCAGGCTGATGCCTGTCATCGTCAGCCAGACGAAGCCGATGCGCGCCGCCTGTTCGGCCCAGGAGAAGCTGAAGGAAAACACATACCGACACACAACCTGGACGAGGAGCGTGACGAGCATGAAGATCATCACGACAAACAAAACGTACTCTTCCCATCTGTCCAGGAACCGGAGCACTTTCTTTCCCATGGGAACGCCTCCGTACCGTGAAATTCGACGAATGCCGGAAAGATGTTCCTTCCGGCATTCGTCCGTCGAACGAGTCTTTTTATGTGTGGAGGTTAATAGTCGATGGTCCTGCCGAGTTCCTTGTAGATCTTCTCGACGATGCCGTTCATCTGGGGGGCGTACTTCTTGTACAGCGGCGCGAGCTTCTGCCGGAATTCATTCTTCTGCTCCGGCGTAAGTTCGATGATGACGTTCTTGCCCGTCTTCTGGATGTCGGCCTTGAGCTTGTTGTTGATCTCGTCCTGCTTCGCGCGCTGCCAGACCTTGGTTTCCTCGGCCGCTTCGAGGATGATCTTCTGCTGCTCCGCCGTGAGCTTGTCCCAGACGATCTTCGACACCACGACCGGAAGGGGCCCGTAGAGGTGATGCGTTTCGATGATGAACTTCTGGACCGTGTGGAATCCCGAGTTCACGATATTCTGGTAGGGATTCTCCTGCGCGTCGAGAACGCCCTGCTGCAGGCTCGTCAGAACCTCGGAGAACGCCATCGGGATCGCGCTCGCGCCGAGCGTGTTCCACGCCTCGATATGAAGCGGGTTTTCCATGACCCGGATCTTGAGTCCCTTCAGGTCGGCGGGTTTCCGGATCTCCCTGTTCGCGGTCGTCTCGCGGAAGCCCTGCGTCCACCAGGAGATGATCTTGATGTTCGCGGCTTCGACGGCCTTCGCGACGTCCTGTCCGACGGGGCCGTCGAGGACCTTCTCGGCCTGCTTGTTGTCGTCGAAGAGGTAGAAGAGATCGAAGACCTTGGTCTTGTCGGTGAATCCGCCCAGGGCGGGAAGCGCCGGAAGCGCCATGTCGAGGGCGCCGACCTGCATGGACTCGATCATCTCGCGGTTTCCGCCGATCTGTCCGTTGGGGAATATCTGGAGCTGGATCGTGCCGCCGGATTTCTTGTCGAGCAGTTCGGCGAACTTCACGGAACCCAGATGTTCGCCGCCGGTCTCCGTGACGACATGACCGATCTTGAGCTTCAACACGTCCGCCGCGAAGGAGACGGACGCGGCGCCGAGAAGCGCAGCCGCAGCAACCGCAACACACAACGCCGTACCGAGATGCTTTTTGCCCTTCATTCTTCGAACCTCCCCTGTTGTCTCTATGATGGAGCCTACCGAACCGCCGCTATTTCAGGATTTCCCTGTTGACCAGATGCTTCGGACGCCCTTCGGTGAAGAAACGCACGACCTCCTGCGCCGCCTTCACGCGAAGTTCGGGAATCGCGTCCTCGGAATTCCACCCCGCGTGGGGCGTGATCACGATGTTCGAAAGATCCGCAAACCGCGTCTTCTCTTTGGGCGGCTCGACGCGGAGAACGTCCAGGGCAGCCCCCGCGATCCGCTTCGCCGCCAGCGCGTCGTAGAGATCCTCTTCGACGACGAGAGGCCCCCGGGACGAGTTGATCAGGTACGCCGTCGGCTTCATGAGCTTCAGCGCATCCCTGTTGATGATATCCGCCGTCTCCGGCGTCAGCGGAACGTGGAGCGAGACGACGTCGACCTCCGAGAGAAATGTTTGCAAATTATCGTATCGTTTGATCCGTTCGTCTATAAAGACGTCTTCGGGCTGATACGGATCGTATCCGGCGAGACGCATCCCGAACGATGCCGCGCGGTGCCCCGTCATGCGTCCGATGCCGCCGCACCCCAGGAGTCCGAAGACCTTTCCCTGGAGGCGCGGAACAGGGTCCGCGATCGACATGTCCCACCCGCCCGACTTGACCTGCCGGTCGAGCATCCCGACCTTCCGGGTGATTTCCAGGAAAAGCGCCATCGCGTGATCGGCGACCTCCTCCTGGCAGTAGTCCGGAACGTTGCAGACCATGATGCCGCGCTCGGTTGCGAACGGAAGGTCCACCGTATTCGTCCCGATCCCCATCCGGACCAGGAGGCCGCAGTGGTCGAATATCCCGAGGAATTCCTTCCTCATGGGCGTGAAGAGGACCATCAGCGCGTCGCAGTCCTTCCCCTCGCGGCAGATTTCTTCGGGCGTGCCGCCATTCGAGAGCGTCAGCTCCGCGTCGATGCTGTGCAGAATCTTCTTCTCGACTTCGATATCGGGCCAAATTTTATCCGTCATAAACACCTTGTACTTCGCCATGTTCGAACAGTACCTCCAAAACCGTCAGAGTGGAATCAAGCTCTTCAACGCAGGGCCGGGCGCGTCACTCCCCGTAGAGTTCCGGCCTCCGCATGCGGAATACCTGCAGGTGATTGCGGATCTCGTCGACCTTCGAGGGATCGATGACGGCGAAATGCCCTTCCTCTCCCTCTCCGGCCTCGAAGAGCGTCGTTCCCCAGGGATCGAGGATCATCGACGCCCCGCCGAAGAGCGTGTCCTTCGACGTTCCCACGCGGTTGCAGGCGACGACGTACATCATGTTCTCGATCGCGCGCGCCTTGAGAAGCGCCTTCCAGTGGTCGATGCGGATTTTGGGCCACTCCGCGGACACGAACAGAACCTTTGTCCCCCGGAGGGCGTACAGGCGCAGCCACTCGCAGAAGCGGATGTCGTAGCAGATCACGCATCCGGCCGTCGTATCGCCGATGGGGAAGATGCAATCCGAATTTCCGGCTTCCAGATACTTCTGCTCGTCCATCAACGGAATCAGATGAATCTTGTCGTACCGGGCGACCAGCTTCCCCTGCGGATCGATGACCTGGGCGCGGTTGGCCGCTCCGGTCTTCGTCCCGGCAAGCACCGATCCCCCGGCGAACCAGGTTCCGTACTCCTTCGCCAGATGTCCGAGAAATTCGGCCGCAGACGCGCCTTCCGGATCCGCAAGACGCCCGGCGTCCTCGAGGGCATACCCGACGTCCCAGATTTCCGGAAGAACGATGACGGTCTCTTCGGGACTCTTCACGTAATGCCGCTTCATCCAGTCGACCACTTTTTGCCGGTTCGCCTCGCGGTTTCCGATGGAGATATCGATCTGAGCGATTCCTACACGCAGCATTCAATCCCTCCTCTTTGTCCGAAATATGAAAACGGACCCAAATTGACGCAACGCGCTTCTTTTGCCTGACTATTCCGGTAGCACGAACCATATAATATCTCGGTATACCATAAAAAGTCAAGGCATACCAAGTTGATTTTTGGCATGCCTTGTGCATAATAGATCAAGGCATCCGGGAAGCACGGCGACGCAGCTTTTTGTTACAATGCGATGAAACGCTTTTCACTGTTCCTGCCTGCAGCAGACGTTCCCCCGGATTGCACGAATCGATCCGTCGTCAGATGCGAGCAGCGGCCCCCGGCATGCGACGCCGCGGGAAATCCACGCCAGGAGATGTATCGGGAAAAATGATGTCACGCGACGATGAAGAACGGCGGAATCTCGCAGACCGAGTCTATGACGAAATCAAGACGCAGATTGTCGAACTCCGGCTGCCTCCGGAGAGCGTCGTCCAGGAGCGCTCCCTCGCCGAAGCGCTCGGTACGAGCCGGACGCCCGTGCGGGAGGCGCTCAAGCGGCTCGGGCAGGACGGATGGATCCTCGTTCAGGAAAAGCGGAAAATCGTCGTTCGCGGCATCGGAATGGACGACGTCCGGGAGGTGTTCATGCTCCGGGAGATGGTCGAGCTGTTCGCGATCCGGAGCATCTTTTCGTCCGGAGAGCCCCGCTTCCTCGCGGGAATGCTCATTCCGCTGATCAGCAACATGAAAAACCACACGGACGACTCCGTCGCCTTCATCAAGGAAGACATGAAATTCCATACCGCGATCATCGCCTGCATGAACAACCGCCGCCTCGACGAAATCTGGAGGAAGATCAGCGACGAGGTGACCCGGATCGCAATCTACTCCCTCCACGAACAACGACGCCCGGAAGCTGTCATCCGGGAGCACGAAGCCCTCGCGGGCGGCCTGTGGGAGATGCAGTGCGACGTGACCGTCCGCAGGATGGTCGAGCACTACCACAAAATCTATGTCGCGTACGAGGACAAGTTCCGGAGGCAGCATATCGGGGAGAAACGGCTGATTCGCGCCGTCCCGGCTTCCGAGGAAGCAATCGACGAAGAAAACGGAGGCGTTTCATGATGACAGTGCGCATCGACGCGGAGCGGCTGCTCCGGTCCCTTGAAGCAATGGGCGAAATCGGGAAGCGTCCCGGCGGCGCGGGACGGACCCGCCTCGCGCTGGACGATGGCGACCGGGCGGGGCGGGATCTCTTCGTGACGTGGCTCCGCGACGCGAAGCTCGACGTCGTCATCGATCCGGTCGGCAACATCTGCGGCATACGTCCCGGATTGAACGGAAGCGCGAAACCCGTCATGATGGGGTCGCACCTCGACACGGTCCGCGACGCGGGCCCGTATGACGGCGTCTACGGCGTCCTCGCGGGACTCGAAGTCATCCGCACGCTGAACGACCACGCCGTGGAAACGGAGATGCCCGTCGCGGTCACGGCCTTCACGAACGAGGAAGGCGCCCGTTTCCAGCCGACGATGATGGGAAGCATGTACGTGTCCGGCGATCTCGGCCTCGAACAAATCTATCGGACGACGGACGACGAGGGCGTCTCCGTCGGGGAGGAACTGAAGCGGATCGGCTACGTCGGCGAGGGGCGTATCGAGGCCTCGGCCTACCTCGAACTCCACGTCGAGCAGGGCCCCGTGCTCGACCGGCGGAAGGTTCAGG
>CAYRSY010000078.1:0-6840 GCA_964427105.1 uncultured Dehalococcoidales bacterium | reverse complement strand
AAAGGCGCTGTTATCGAACTGGATGATGAGGATTTTAAGGGAGAGGTCATCGTCCACAAGAATCTGACGCAGGATATAGTGCTGACAACCGAGGACAAGCTGAAGCTGGCTCTCATACAGCACCGGGAAGTGCTGATCTCCCGCTCCGAATGGCTCGGCGCGGCGACGCTGGCGCTTTCATTCCTCTCTTCGCTGCTGCTGACCAACTTCAAGGATATAGGCCCGCTTACCGCCGACACCTGGAGAGCGGTTTATCTGATTTTCTTCCTGCTGGCATTCGCCCGACTTCTCAACGTGCTTTACAAGATGTATGCCAACCGCAAAAAGGCCAGCGTGGACTACGTGATAAAGATGATAAAGCAGTCGCGGGGACAGAATGACAAGTTGGAAATCCACTCCGACGATGATTAGGAGACTTCAGGTGATATAAAAGGGAGGCAGGCGCAAAGCCTGCCTCCAGTGTTTTGTGTTAGTAACAGCTATGGATGTTTTCTCTCTGTGTCTTCAATAAAAAAGCCTTCTGCCTGAATTGGAGAGGGCTTTTGATTATCAGGAATTCGTTTACACGTTAAACAAAAAGTTGATCACGTCCCCGTCCTGCACAATATACGTTTTGCCTTCCAGCCTTAAAACGCCGCGCTTCTTGGCTTCGGCTGTCGTCTGGCATTCCAGCAGTTCTTTATAGCCGATAACCTCGGCGCGGATGAAGCCGCGCTCGATGTCCGAATGAATCTTTCCCGCGGCTTTCTGGGCTATCGAACCTTTGGTTACAGGCCATGCCCGCACTTCATCCGGCCCGACGGTGAGGAACGAGATTAGCCCCAGCAGTTCGTAAGACGTCTGGATAACGCGCTCCAGTCCTGTCTGTTCCAGCCCGTACTCCTTGAGGAAATCGCTGGTAGATTCCGCATCCAATCCTGACAGGTCCATCTCCAGCCTGCCGCACAGAACTATGACGCGGTGGTTGGGCTGGGCGAACTTCTGGTTAAGCTCTGCCTCCATCTGTCTGGCTTTGGGCAGGTCGGCCTCGCCGATATTCACCAGCGTGATAAGGGGTTTGGCCGAGAGGAACTGGTAGCCAACGATTAGCTTTTCCTCTTCTTCGGTCAGCTTCTGCTCGCGGATGGGTATATCCTTCTCAAGCTCGTCGCGCAGGCGGTGCATCAATTCCTGCTCCGCCAGCAGGCGCGGTTTCTCCTCCGGTTTGGCTCCGCGTATGGACGAAGCCAGGCGGTTGAAACGTTTTTCGATAATCGCCAGGTCGGAAAAGGTAACTTCGAGGTTCATGTCCGAAATGTCGCGCGCCACATCAATGCTGCCGGACGGGTGGGGGATGGCGGGATCCTCGAAAGCGCGCACTACGTTGATAAGCGCGTCCACTCCGCCAAGCTGTGTTAGAAGCTGCCCCGCCGAGCCGCCGCCTTTGGCAAGGGCTTTGACGGAAGCTCCTATGTCCAGATACTGAATCTCGGCGTGGGTGGTCTTTTTGGGATTGAAAAGTTTGGTAAATGCTTCCAGGCGGGCGTCAGGCACTTTTGCCATGCCGATGTGCGCCGCCGAGGCTCCGCCGAACCCTCCCGTCTCAGCCGTGTTGCCGGTGAGGGCGTTGAATACGGTGGTGCGTCCGCTGCCGGAAAGCCCTATAATGCCGATTCCCAGACTCATGCTATTTAATGTTTCTTTCAGCCTGTTTCAGCGCCTGTTTTCTTTCGCTTGGGTTGAGATTTTCGTTGGCGGCCAGCTCCAGCAGCGCCAGCAGGGCGTCATGAGTGCCGATATTCCCCATGCTCTTGATGGCGTTCGAGCGCAGACTGCCGGAGAGGTCCATGTCCGTAGCAATGGCGGTAAGCTTTCTGATTTCAGTGAGAACAGGTTCGGGCATATATCTTCTCCTTGATTATTTGACCCATTTTACTATCACGGGACATGGACTGCAACAAAGGGGCTGAATTGCGTGTTGCCGGAAGGAGTTGCCATGAAATCAGAATAATTGCGACAGGCTGATACATCATTCCGGCAATAATTATGATAACCACGAATTTCTGCCGTCATTCCAGGTTCCTCCATCGATAGTTGCCGGAAATAAAAGAGGGGGGATAAAATCCCCCCTCCTGATATTAAAAAGCTGTTGCCTGCGGATTATCTCTTTGCTTTGCCGCGGATCATCACGAAAGCGATAATGGCGAGTATGATGACTCCTATGACTATCAGTGAAATTTCACCTGCGTCCAGGCCGCCTGATGCGGTCGATGTGGAGGTCGCAGGAGAAGTCGTTGTTGCGGTAGTAGCCGTGGTTGTGGCCGTTGTAGTAGTCGCGGTTGTGGTGGCGGCAGTGGTTGTGGGGGTGGGAGCAGGGCCGAATTTGATAAGCGTGCCGTCAACTCCCGCCGCATAGATGCTGCTGGCTGAGGTGCCCCATACCGAAACAAGCGTGCCCGAGGTATTGCTTTCCATAACAGTCCAGGCGCCGCCGGTGTAGTGGATAATAGAGCCGTCAATGCCAACAGCAAAGATATTGCTTGCGGTATATCCCCATATCGCTTTCAAATCAATAGCGTTATCATTGACCATTGCAGACCAGCCCGCAACGGTATAATGCAGGGCTGCTCCGCCTGCGCCGACAGCGTAAACATCCGTAGCGTTGCTGCCCCACAGCGCAGTAAGGTCGGCGGAGCTGCCGCTTTCCATCGCGTTCCAGTTCACGCCGTCATAGTGCAGGATGGCGCCGCTTTCTCCCATGGCAAAAACATCGACATCCGAGCTTCCCCATACATCGGAAAGATCTGTGCTGCTGCCGCTGTCCACGGCGCTCCATGCCGTTCCGTCGTAGTGCAGCACCGTTCCGCCTGCGCCCACGGCATAAACATTCGTAGCGGCGCTGCCCCAAACGGCGGTAAGGCTGGAGGCGGAACCACTCTCCATTGCGCTCCAGTCCGTGCCGTCGTAATGCAGAATAAGTCCATTTTCGCCCACGATAAACAGGTTGGAAGCGGAACTGCCCCAGATGTCGCGTGGGGTGCTTCCAGCGGGCAAGGCATCGGCAGTCCAATCGGTGCCGTCGTAGCTGTAAAGGCTGCCATCCGAAGTGATGGCAAAAACGCTAGAGGCGGAAAGCCCCCATACATTAGCATAGTCGGCGCCTTCATCGAACTTTAACGCTTCCCATGCGCTGCCGTTATATTTGAGTATGGTACCCCTGGCTCCGACAGCCAGAACATCGCCGCTGTTATTGCCGCAAACGCCGGTGAGGTTTTCGGTTACTCCGCTGTCCGTTTTAATCCAGCCGGCGCCGTTATATTCAAGCATGATGCCGTTGTTTCCCGCGGCGAACACGCTATTGCCTGATGAACCCCACAGGCGGTGAAAATCGTTTGTTGTGCCGCTGTCCATTGCGTTCCATGCGGAGCCGTCATAATGCAATATGACTCCGCCGATGCCGGCGGCGAATATGTCTGATGAAGACGAACCCCACATGGCGGTCAAATCATGGCCGGTGCCGCTGTCGAGGGTTGTCCAGCCATTTCCGTCATAATGCAGTATGATGCCGTCAACTCCGGCGGCGTAAACATCGTTTTGTGAACTGCCCCAGACAGCCAGAAGGTAGATGCTCGTGCCGCTGGTCTGGGCTGACCATTCCGTTCCGTCAAAGCGCAGAATGGTTCCTTTCGCTCCCACGGCGAAAATATTCGATGGCGAGCTGCCCCAGATGCCGTACAGGTCGTCATCCGTATTGCTGGAAAGAGTCTCCCATTCGCTGCCTCCGTAGTGCAGCAGTGTGCCGTCTTCGCCGGCGGCATAGACATCGCTGGCTGAAAAGCCCCAAACGCCGTAGAGCGTTTTTTCCGTGCCGCTGTACATGGGCTTCCAGTTTGTTCCATCGTAGCGCCAGATAGTGCCGCCTGTGCCGACTGCGAAAGCGTCCGTATCGGAGCTTCCCCAGATGTTGATAAGGTGGTTAACCGGGCTGATGGAAGAGGCAGTCCACACGTTTTCGGCGGCCAGCGCCGGAAAGGGCACCGCCAGCAGCAGCATGGCTGCGGTTAGAAAAAGACCGATGGCAGAAAGGAAACGTCGCATAATGGATACCTTTCGATTTCTAATTTACTAGAACCTGACATATTATAATGCCATTTGACAGGGTTTGTGTAAAGTTAGCATTTTTTCATCTCTGTGATATACGATAGTACAACGCTTGAACTGTAAAAAGGTTGCCCTGCGGTGACATAGTCCGCTGCATTTCAACTGTGTTACAATTGTGCGGGAGTTCAGATTTTGATACATGTTTTTTACGGCGCGGATGATTTTTCCGTGCGCGAAGCTCTCGACGGAGTAAAAAAGGGGCTGGGGGATTCCGACATGCTCTCAGCCGGCACATCGCGGCTGGAAGGCGCCAAACTGCGCCCGGATGAGCTTGAGGCCGCCGTACAGGCCATACCCTTTTTCGGCGGGAAAAGGCTGGTGATCGTCGAGGGGCTGCTGGGACGCTTTTCTCCCAAAGAAAAACGCGGCGCGGCTAAAAAGACGGCAAAAACTCCCAAAGACGGCGAAACCGAGCTGCACAAGGTAATGGCGCGCCTTATCAATGCAACTCCCGAAAGCAGCGTCCTTGTCCTGATAGACGGCGAGGTTGGTAAATCCAATTTGCTTCTCAAGGAAATTTCGCCGAAAGCTGACATACGAATTTTTTCTCTTCTCAAAGGCATGCAGCTCGAATCATGGGCCAGAAAACGCGTAGCCTCATCGGGCGGCGCAATATCAGAGGACGCCCTCAAATCCCTCGTGCGGCTGGTGGGCAGCGATCTGTGGATAATGAACGGAGAGATACAGAAACTGGCGCTGTACGCCGCAGGCCGTGCCATTGAAGCAGACGATGTTAAAAAGCTGGTGGGACTTTCACGCGAAGCCAGCATATTTACGCTGGTGGATGCCGTGGTGGACGGAAGGCTTAATCTGGCTAACCAGTCCATGAACGAACTGCTGGAAAGCGGGGCAGCCCCTTCGTATATACTGGTCATGCTGACACGGCAACTGCGGTTGCTGATGCGCGCCAGGGAACTCAAAGGCAAAGGGCTATCAGATAGCGCTGTGCAGAGCGCTCTGGGGCTGGCTGATTTTCCTTTCCGCAAAACTCTGGAGCAAATGTCGCGCTATTCCATACCGCTCCTGAAAGATTTCTATCACCGCCTGCTGGATACAGACCTGGCTATCAAGACAGGCAGATATAACGACGAACTGGCGTTGACGATACTTGTATCGGAATTATGTTCACAAACAAAATGAAATGCTGTTTCATAGCCGAAGCCTGCCGGACATCTCGTAATTAAGAGACGTTTCGGCAAAGGCTCAGGCCCGGTTTCTTTCGCATAACTGAACAACAGGAGGGTATCCATGAAAATACGCAAGGCGGTTATACTGGCGGCAGGGTGGGGCACACGCTTTTTACCCATCACGAGAGGCTATCCCAAGGAATTGCTGCCCCTCATCAACAAGCCTGTCATACAATATGCTATCGAAGAGGCGGTGGATTCCGGCATAAAGGAAATCATTATCGTAACTTCGGCGGGTAATAACGCCATCCGTGATTATTTCAAGCCGAATCCTGAACTGCGCTTTCTGCTGCTTAAAAGAGGCGATAAACGCATGGTCGCAGAAATGGAACGGCTGGAGAATCTGGCTGATATTACTTATGTTACTCAGACAGAGCGCAAGGGACTGGGGCATGCAGTGCTTTCGGCCAGGGAGGCGGTGGGCGGACAGCCGTTTGCGGTGATACTGCCTGACGATGTAGTTGATGCGCATGAGCCGGTACTGTCGCAGATGATGAAGGTGGCAGAAACCTATAACTCGAGCGTGGCGGCGGTGGAGTCTATCGACAGCCCCGAGATACAGCGCTACGGCGTCATCCTGCCGGAAGCGGTGGCTCCGCGTGTGCACAAGGTGTTGTCTCTGGTGGAGAAGCCCGCCCCGGAGATCGCCCCTTCTCATCTTGGTATCGTAGGGCGCTACATCCTGACGCCTGAAATATTCGATGCCATAGAGGCAACGGTCCCGGGTTGGGATGAAGAGATACAACTTACGGATTCTCTTACCCTGCTGCTTAAAAGCCAGTCTATATATGCCCTGGAGTTCGAGGGAAAGCGTTTCGATGCCGGGAGGCCGGCGGGCTGGGTGGAAGCGCAGGTTGCGCTGGGGCTCAAAAATCCGGAATTCGGGGATGCGCTGCGTGAAAAACTGCGCAGGATGATCTAGCTTGCCTGCCACCTCCAAATTTGGTATATTATTGCTGCATTGGGATATTGCGCCAATGATAAAAGGAGATATTTATGGCAATATTAACCAAATTAACAAGCGGGGGGCAGGTCACGCTGCCCAAGGAAATCCGCAACAAAACCAATATGCAACCCGGCGACTTTGTAGAAATTGAATTGGATGATGAAGGGCATATAGTGCTGACTCCTAAAAAATTGATAGACGCCGATCAGGCTTATTTCTGGACTGAAGAATGGCAGAAGGGCGAACGTAAGGCAGACGCAGATATCAAGGCGGGGCGGGTTAAAACATTCGACTCGGTTGACGAAGCATTCGAGTATCTCGATAGTGGCAAATAAGAATGAAAATTCGCTTCACAGAACAATTTGAGTCAGCTTATAAAGAGCTTACCACGCAAGAGAAACACCTGGTTTATAAAGCAACTAAACTGATGGTCGAAGATCTCAGGTACCCGAGTCTTTGCGTCAAGAAAATGAGGACTGGCCGCAACATCTGGGAAGCGCGAGCTTCGATAAAAATCCGCTTGACCTTTGAGATGACAAAAGATCTGATACTACTGCGTAACGTCGG
>CAYRSY010000077.1:0-6938 GCA_964427105.1 uncultured Dehalococcoidales bacterium | reverse complement strand
TAGATTCTCGCGGGGAGGAGCCCCGTCGCCTGGAGCGTCCCCCGGATTCGTCCGCTCTCATCAAAGCCGGCATGGTGAAATGTAAACAGGTCCTGGGTCTGTATGATGTCGCCTTCCATTCCGGTGATCTCGGTAATGTTCACAACGCGACGCGTCCCGTCCCTCAGGCGCTCCTGATGGACAATGAGATCGACCGCAGAGGAAATCTGCTCCCGTATCGCTCGGGTCGGGAGATCCATTCCTGCCATGAGCACCATGCTCTCGAGGCGGGAGAGAACGTCGCGCGGAGAATTCGCGTGCAACGTCGTCAGGGACCCGTCGTGACCGGTATTCATGGCCTGAAGCATGTCGAACGCCTCTTCGCCCCGGCACTCCCCGACGATGATCCTGTCGGGGCGCATCCGCAGCGCGTTGCGGACCAGCAGACGTATCGTGACTGCGCCCTTTCCCTCTATGTTCGCAGGACGCGATTCGAGCCGGACCACATGGGGCTGCTGAAGGCTGAGTTCCGCGGCGTCCTCAATGGTCACGACACGTTCGTCGGACGGGATGAACGACGAGAGGACGTTCAGCGTCGTGGTTTTGCCGGACCCGGTTCCGCCAGAAACCAGGACGTTATAGCGCGCCTCGGCCGCGCTTCGGAGAAAGAGAGCCGCTTCTTCCGACAAGGTTCCGAAGCCGACGAGATCCGTGGAAGAAAACGGCTCCTTGCGAAACTTTCGGATCGTGATGGACGGTCCGTCAATGGAAACCGGCGGGATGATCGCATTCACGCGCGATCCATCCGGAAGACGGGCATCGACCATTGGGGACGACTCGTCAATCCGTCTCCCGATCGGGGCGACGATCTTCTCGATAATTCGCCTCACGTGTTCGTCATCCACAAAGGTCACATCGGAAAGCTCGATTTTGCCTTTTCGTTCGACGAAAACCCTGTCCGGGCCATTCACCATAATCTCGGAGACATCGTCTTCGTCCAAAAAGGGTTGTATGGGGCCAAACCCGAATACTTCGTACATTACGGAGCCCCGCAACAATTCCTGTTCGGCCGGCGTCAGCGTGGTCACATCCCGAAGCATATCGTCCAGGACGGACAGGACGCGCGCCTTCAGCGCGTCTCCGGAAAGCCGTCCTCCGCCTTCCTCCGAATCCTGCGTCACCATATCGGCGAGACGCGAGAGAAGGCGCTTCTGCGCGTCGCGGAAGGCCGGCGAAACGGCGGGCGCCTGACGGGAGTCCGTACCACTCTTTTTGCCCGCGAGTCGTCCCAAAAGACTCATGATGCGTCCGCTCCGGACAAAAAGCTCGCGGCGATGCGAAGAACCTCCCTGGAGTACGGATTCTTCGGAAAGGCCCGCAACGGGGTCATCCCCTTCGTCCACGCCTGCTCGACGCCTTCATCCAACGGAAGAATGCCCCGCAGCGGATACTCCGCCCGGATCCTCGCGATATCCCCTTTGTTTCGTTTCTCCACCTTGTTCACGACGACAGCGCGTTCGTCGTTCGGGAACCGCAGCTGATCGAGCAGCGTATGCAGCAGACGCAGGTTCTTTATTCCGGAACACGAAAGGTCTGTCAGAAGCCAAAGTGCGTGACAGGCTTCGGCAAGTTCGAGGACCGTGTCCGAAAGGGAACGGGGAAGGTCGATAACGATATAGTCCAGCCGTTGCTCCACGGAACGGAGAAAAGACGTCCCCATTCCCGGTTTGACGAGTTCGGCCTGCGCCGGGTTTCTAGGAGCCGCGAGAATCCCGAACGGAAGCGTCGGCGTCCGCGTGAGGAAACGGATGCCCATCGAACGGTCCCCTCCCGCCTCCCGGGCCCAGTCGACCCAGGTGAGTTCGGGGCGGGCGTCGAGATAGAACGCCGCGTCTCCGAAAGAAAGATCTCCGTCGATCACGGCGACATCCTTGTCCGAACTCCCGAGCGCATCGGCGAGAGAAAGGGAGAACGCCGTTCCTCCCGCTCCTCCCCGACAGGACCAGACGCCGATGATTCGCGTTTCGCGAAGGCCGCTTTGCTGCGCGGCGCCGAAAACGGCCCGGACGGTCTTTGCGAGATCCTCCGGCTGAAACGGCTTGGTGATGTAGTCTTTCGCCCCGGCCCGCATCGCCTCCCGAAGAAAATCCACGTCTTTCTGAACCGAAATCATGATGACGCCTGTGGATGGAAAGGACGCAACGATGTCGGGGACCACGGAGAGTCCGTTTCCGTCCGGCAGATTGATATCAAGAAGGAGAATATGAGGCCGGTATCGTCGTATCGAATCCAGGATTCCACCGAGGGAATCCTGTTCCGCGACGACCGTCATATCGGTTTCCTGATCGATCATGCCTCTGATCGCCCCGCGAACCGCGGAATCGTCATCGACAAGGAGTATCCGGATCATTTTCGCCCCACCACCTGAGGGATAACGGTCACGACAAGTTCGGTCTGCGAATTCTGGAAGCTCTTGCTCCGGAACAGCTCCCCCAAGATCGGAATATCTCCGAGGAGCGGGATTTTGCTCAGGAGCTTCGTCTGCTTGTTGTCGATCAGACCGCCGATCACGAGGGTCTGCCCCGGATTCACGCGGGTCTTGTTCGAGATCTTGCGCGTTCTCAGAGCGGGAATCTTGATGTTGCTTGTCTCGATGGCATTGTCCCAGTCGATCTCGCTCACCTCGGCGAAGAGGGTGAGCCAGATCTGATTCAGCGCGTCGATTTCCGGCGTGATGCGAAGAATCACCCCGTAGGGCTTCCATTCGATCTTTATCTGGTTGTTTTCGATGCCGACGGGAACGGGAATCTCTCCGCCCACATTGATCGAGGCTTCCTCTCCGCTCAACGTAACGAGATACGGCCGGCTCAGGATCCGCGCCTCGTTGTTCTGTATCAGCGCGTCGAAGGTCATGGCCACGGCTTTCGATACGCCGACGGCGTCATCCCAGAGAGCGTAGCTCCCGGTCGTCGGCGACATCCCGAAGGTCACTTCCCCGACCTCGTTGCGTTTCCAGGAAAGACTTCGGAACCCCAGCTTCTGCGCGGCCTGGGTGTTCAGTTCCATCAGCGTGGTTTCGAGCTGAATCTGCCGCGCGTTGCGGACTTCGATGAGGTTGACGACCTTTTCGCCGAAAAGCGATGCTATCGCCTCGGCGCGCTTCCGTTCCTTCGTGGTCTCGACGACGCCTTCAAGAATGACGCCCTTTCCCTTGACCGACGCCTTTACGGATTTCGCGTCAATTGCGGTATCGAGTTCCCACTGGGAGGCGCCGCGGCTTTCGTGGACGATGACGGCGTCCTTGTGCTGCCCCTTGGAGTCCCAGACAAGAAGCGTCGAAAGCCCCGTCTTTTTCCCGGTCAGGAGAATCTGATGCTGGGAAAGGGGAGCGGCGTCGAGGATCTGTTGATTCCCGACCGCTATCCGGGTTATGGATTCGTACACGAGGATTCCGGACTCGCCTTCGTCGAGATGGTATTCGGCCCCCTCCGACAATGACGCGAGGGCGAGCACGACGATGTGAAGCGCGACGAAAAGCGCTCTCCCCTGCAAACGGAACGCTCTTCCCGTCACGGCTTTCGCCCCCCTTCCCGCGGAACCAGAACCGTCGTCGAGGCCCCGGGGGAAAGAATCTGTATCGCCCAGCCCTTTCCTGTCGTCCTTCCGGTTTTCGCGATCGTGCGCGGTCGTTCGGCAGGAACCGGCGCGGCCTGGACGGGCCGTATATTTTCCGGTCCCCGGTATTCCACAACGGGCGTCTCAAACTCATCCCCCGCCGGACGCAAAGCCAGCCGGAAATTTCCCTGACTCTGCGCCCAGGCGGCGATCGCTGCCTGAAGCGGGTTCACCTCAAGCACGGCAGTTCGGGCTACGTTCACCTTGGCCTTGTCCGTTCGCTCTTCGCTTCTCGTCAATGCACCGCCTATCGAAAGCACCTTCAGCCGAGACAAGAGAAGTCTGGCGACCGGGACGGGATTCTTTGCACTCGCAACAACGTGAAAGAGATCGACGTAATCCCCGGGGCGCAACAACCCTCCGGAAGCCACGACTTCATCTATCGGGACGGCGATCGCCAGGACGCCTTTCCCGAGACGATAGGCAACCCCGAAGCGTTCCGGATTCGCCGCGACCTTGCTCCGGAAAATCATATCGCCCGCCGTAAGGGGCACGAGCGCAGGCCGTCCGACAATCTCGGAAACGGGGACCAATTCTTTCCCGGGAACGCTTTGTCCCGGCATTCGGATAATCTTTACGTCAGCAGATGCAATCAGGGAAAACTGAGGGACATCCCGTTGCGCCACAGGAACGGAAACGAAACGGCCTTCCATCGCCCTGATCGTTTCCGAAAAACGCCGCTGCTGGAGAAACACAAGTCCGGAAGCCGTCAGTGCAAGAAGCAGCGCGGCAAAGATCAGTAGTATTCGCTTCCGCATCCATTCCACCACGCTTCCGGTAAAGGTCAGTCGGCAAGCCGAACCGCAAATGCTCCGAACGAAGAACCTCCGGATTCGACGACTCCGGGAGCCACGCCTTTGACAAATCGCCCGATGACAAAGCTGTCCTTTCCTGTTCCGGCTATGCCTTCAAGGAAAAACATCGCGAAACCGACAATTTCGACGTTGCTTCGCCCATATACGCCATCCCAGGAACCGACAACCGGGATCGTGATGACGCGGGGACTGCCGTCAAGCTCGTCCGGATGAAGCGCGTACCATTCCCAGGCAATATGATCCTGCTCGATAATATACTCTACGCCTTCCTGGATGATCTCCTGTTGCATCAGGTACTCGATACCCTGGTCCGTCGGTCCGCTCATATTGCCGGGCTCCGTCGGAAGCCAATCGCCGACGCGAACAACGGTGTCCGCACCATATTTTACATTATTCCGATATGTATTTGCACCTGACGCGCCGATCGCCAGCGCGTGAAAATTCCCATGCAGGGCTTCGGTCGGCTCCGTTCCGTCCTTGGGACCAAGCTTGAGATAATACGATTCCCCGAACTCGAAGCCTTCCTCGGGCTCTTCAATCCCGAAGGGCCGCAACCCCCGGATCGCCCTGACCCCGGCTATCCGCGCCGTCGCCGAAGCGTGTACGTTTATGGAATTCATTCCGGCGGCTTTCGCGAAAAACAGCGGAACGTTCTTCGTCGCCGAGACGGTGCAATCCTGCGAAAGCGGAAACGAAACGTCGTACTGCGCGCCGGCGTTTTCCAGAGCGATTTCCTGCCCCCTGAGAATAGCGTCCGCTTCCCTCTCGGACTGGCTTTTGAGGTCTCCCGCCAGTTCTATGGCGCCGGCGAGAGCCCCCGCGTCCGCGGCCTGTTGCAGGCGCATGCGCCAGAGAGCGACATATCCGAGATCCAGCGCAAGCGACGAAGAAGCGACAAGACCAGTCAGCACAATCGCCCAGAAGGGAAGAACACCCCCCCGTCTCTTTCGCTCCGCCCGAAGCGGCGTCATCATCATCACACCCTTCATTCTTTCCTGAAAGACGCACTCGCCATGCCGGTCCATTGTGACGACAGACCGGAGACGAATTGCCCGACCGGCGTAAAGAATGTAAACGGAGCCGTCAGAGAGACCGTGATCTCCCTGTAGCCGCCTTGATCCGTTTCCGCTATATCGAAAGAAATCTCGGCTGCGCTCCATCGAAGGGAGAGTTCCGAATACAACCGGGAGGCTATCTCCGATTCCGTCGCTCCCGTCGCCGCAAGTCGCGCGCCTTCGCGCGCCGCGTGTCCGAGCGATTGCGACTGATGCGCGATCATGCCGAAATCGATAACGCCAAGAATCAGCAACAGAAAAACAGGGAGGATGACCGCAAACTCCACTATCGCCTGACCGCGACGTCGTCGCATACGTTCCTCCCCCTTCCGAGCACCGTTAGAAAAAAAGAGAGATACAAAATCCCGCGGTCATCGCCAGACCGTACGGAACCTTCATCCCCTTTTTCTCCCGCCAGAGAGCGGATACGCCGCCGAGTCCCGAATTCCCTCCCGCAAGGAAATCATTCGCCAATCCGCGGCACTCCGATAAACGAACAGATAGGGCCAGAACAAGGACTCCTCCGGAAACAAGCGAAAGAAGCCCGACAGACACGGCCCCCGGCCATCCCGCGAAACCGCATATCGCGCCGAGCAGCTTCACGTCCCCGGCGCCGAATCCGTTCATCATATACGGAACCAGAAGAAGTCCCATTCCGAAAAGAACGCCCTGGATCCACGCAAACGGCGTTCCGAGGAACCATTGATGGAGAAATCCGAGAAGAAACAGGGAGGCGTTCAGCACGTTGGGAATGCGCCGATATCGCAGATCGTAGATTCCGCCGAAAAGAAGCAGCCCGAAAGCTGCCGCATGGAAAAGAACGGATGCGTTCATTCATCACGCCTCCCTATGGCAAGAGGGGCGGGAATCCCCGCCCCTTCACCCTTCGTCCGGAGGGTTCAAACCCTGATCGAAAAGTCCGGTGTATTGATTCTCGTCCTATTGAGGAGCCGCCATCTTCGTGGATGCGCTGCTGAAGAGATCCTTGACCGCCGTGCCGAGCGGCGTGAGCGTGAGCATCGCAACGAGAGCTATGCCCGCAACGATCAGTCCGTACTCGATCATTCCCTGTCCCTCATCATCCCGAACCAGTCCTACGAGCTTTCGGATCATTTTCTACTCCTCCTTTGGATTCTCTTGGGGGGTGTCCCCGCTTCTTTTGTGTCTCTAGGATACAGGCGATCCAAAATCCCAAGGGATTCTCAAGGAGGACATATTCGGCTGAGGATACATCAACGGTGCTGATGAAATCCGGAAAGAACAAAGGCTCCCGCATATCACCCGGGGAGCGTTCTCTCAATCATGAAGGCATGGGCCGAGAGCCCAGAAAGGCGTGATTATTTCGTTTTCGGAGGCTGTGATGCGAATCCGGTTTTCCAGGCGTAGACGATGGCCTGCGAACGATCGGAAACGC
>CAYRSY010000076.1:0-6948 GCA_964427105.1 uncultured Dehalococcoidales bacterium | reverse complement strand
GGCCTACCACAAGTAAGGCTACGATAAGAATAATGAGCAGCTCGCCCCAGCCGATATCCATGCCAAGAATACTCAAGAGTTCATCTCCAGTCCGAAAGAAGTACTAAATACCCAAAACTTATTCTTCCTCTTCGCTGGCAGCCTTCTTGGTTTTCTTGGACTTGGCCGTTTTGGCGGTTTTGCGGCTGGTTTTTGTCTCTTCAGCTTCTTCATCCGCTCCGCTCGAACCCTCGCGGAAGCTGCGGATAGCTTTTCCCATTGAGCCGAAGATCTGGGGCAATTTACCTGCTCCGAAGATTATGAAAACGATAACCAGGATGAGAACTAACTCCAGCGGTCCCAGTTTGAAAGGCATATTCAACTCTCCTTCTAAAATAATCCCCTGTAATCCCGTGAGCGAGGGGGAAATGCAACTGACTTATATAATACTACAGTTAAAGAGGCAAAATAAACTACCTGCCAGATTTTCCAATCAAAAAAATCAGCGCGGGGTATAAATTATGCTTTAGCGGATTTTTTGGTTGTTTTCTTGGCCGTTTTTTTACGGGTTTTTGGCCGTGGCTCTTCCTCTTCCTCTGCTTCTTCTTCGACCTGCCCGCTTTTGAAAGCTTTCATGGTTTTGCCCAGCGCTGAACCAATCTGAGGCAGTCTTCCTACACCGAAAATCACCAGAACGATAACCAGAAGCAGGACAAGCTCCAGAGGACCCAGTTTAAACGGCATATTTATCTCCCTTACGCAGCATTAACAGTGTCGGGAAAAGGTCGTAACAAGACTGTTTGGAGAAGTTACGATGACTTAATCATAAATGACCTGTATGTTGTTGTCAACGCGGAAAGCTTGATACCGTGTGGAACCGGTTTGAATTTGGGATGTGGGGTACGATATTACTATAGGGAGGAGACTATAAGGTCTTGTGACTAAGCGGTATTCAGTGAAGAATGTAATGGATAAGTTAGCAAAAGGCAGGCAATATAATGGATATGGAAAAAGACAGCAAGAAAAATTTCGGTGAACCAGCCGATGTAATGCTTTTACTGGCGAAAGAAGCTGAGGATGTCGTGGTTGGCGCCGGAAAATCAGCGCGAAGAGAGGCTGAAGAGGAAACGGAGAAATTACTGCGTCAGTATGAGCAGCGCTCCAGGCAAATAATGCTGAAAATACGGGAGGAGAGCCGCGCCCGCGCTGAAGAGATGGCAGCCCGTTTCCGCGATGCGCTTATTCTCAGTGTCGAGGAAGCCTCTGCTTCGGCGATGGATGAAACCATAAAGAGCGTCGGCGTGCGAACTGGCGAGATCGTCAGAAATCTCCAGGAAGTGGTCAGGAAAGAGACGCGGCAGGCGCTGGCCGAAGGGCTTGTGGCAGGCACTGGAAAATCCGCCGTTGCACAACAGACACCCGCAGCCGAACAAACGCGGGGCAATGTGCTTGAACCGGTGAAAGTCGAAGGCGTCAAAATAACCGATGAAGGAAACAACTCTGCATCCGAGCCACCGGAAGAGTTCGAAAGATGGCTTATGCAATAGCGCTGCTTAAGTGCGGCGTATTTTTCTAACACTGACCAGAGGCATTATTTTTGCGGCATCGACACGGCGCGCCAGCATTGTGCCGGGAGTAAGAACGGCTGCAGTGCCCATAGCAGTAGCCAGCCGGCAGGCTTGTAACAGTCCCTCGCCTCTTGACAGTGAGATGGCAAATCCGGCTACGGTAGAATCTCCTGCCCCGACTGAACTGACGGGGGTTACTTCTGGTGGAACAGCCCTTATTATCTCAGTTTTATCAGCGGCTATCAGCCCTTTTTTACCCATGGAAATCACAGCGATTTCAGCTCCCATGCGCACGATTTCTACGGCTGCGTCCGTGATCTCTGCTGTTGTGGTCAGGAATTTACCCAGCAGTTCCTCCGCTTCTTTCCTGTTAGGCTTGACGAGGAACGGTTTGGCTTTGATGCCTTCTCTCAAAGAGGCTCCGGATGAATCCAGCATGGTTTTTATGCCGTGCCGTCGCGCTTTGCGGATGATGGAGGCATAGATATTGTCCGGCAATCCGGGCGGCGCCGATCCCCCGCAGACCAGCATTGACGGCGGCGGCTGCGTTTGCCATACGATTTCTGTCAAGTTGTTTACTTCTTTACGGCTGATAACGGGCCCCGGAGTGCTTATGCGCAATTGCCTCGCTGATTCCAGCTGGTTGATAATGTAGCAACTGCGGGTTTCATCGATTATGGGGATAAAATAAAAGGGGACACCTTCCTGCTTTAACAGGGTTGTCAATATGACTCCTTCGTTGCCTCCGGCAAAGCCATAAGCCATTGTTGTGCCCCCCATCTCGTGGATGGCGCGAGAAACATCAAGCCCTTTGCCCCCGGCATATTGCCTGACCTGCTGGCTGCGATTGGTCTCATCCATCTCCAGATGTGCCACTGTGATGTATTTGTCCACGCATGGATTCAGTGTTATAGTGACTATCATATACTGCCTTTGTATTCTGTATGCCAGCCGGGCATAATATCTGCCATTCTGCCGTGTTCTATCCCCAGTTTTTTGTGCCAGGGCACGGCATATTTCTGCGCTGTCTCCGTCAGCCTTTTAAGCCTGTCCGCGGCGACTGTCTCAAGAAAACGGCGGCGTTCCTGCATGTCAGTCATGTCGATGGCTTCCTGCCAGACGGCGCGTCCTGCCAGAAACCCCGAAGCCCCTGCTTTGCAGGCCATTTCTACTTCTTTCAGGAAGGTTTCGAAAACAGTTCCTGCGCTGAGTATCACCCATGGTTTTTGCGAAGCGGTGTCGAGTTCGTTGCAGAAGCGGCTTAATTCGACTTCGTCAGTCTGGAAGTTCAGATCGGCAGGGAATTCTGTCTTAAGCACATCTATCGGAAGAGCCGTCATATCTTTAGCTGTTTGGATGACTATCCTGTTTTTTATGCCGGCAAACTTCTGCCCGTTGCCAATCTCTTCCCCGACAGGATAGCTCAGCGGCTCGACCAGAAGCGGAATGTCATAATGGCGGCATTGGTGTGCCATATTTGCGACAAGTTCCCGCTGCTGCTGCGCCAGTTCCCCCAGCTCCGGGCGGTAATATACCAGCATTTTGGCGGCGGATGCCCCCATGCGTTTTATCTTGTCAACTCCCCACCCTTCCAGCAGGCGCGTCTGGCGGTGCTGGCTGCTGCCTGAATATCCGGTTTCCTCCAAACTGACCAGAAGTCCGCAGCTTTTAGGGATGATGCCGCTGGCTATGGCTTGAGCCGCCCCGTAGATGGGGTCAAGCAGCACCGCGCTGGCAAAGGGTGATAGAATCTCGCACAGTTCAAGCTTGAAGCCGGTCATGTCGCGCGGACAGTTATCCGTGCGTTGGGGCGCGCAGATAATGCCTTCCAGCGAACCGCGGTGATCCATGGCGCAAATGGTGAAGATGCCGTCTGCACCGGTTATTTGCTGAAGGCCGCGTATCTTGCCGATACTTAGTGCGTTCATAGCCCTGAGATTATTATGGGGCAAAGAGGATTGATAAGCAATAGCAGAGCTGTATTTCAGGATATTCTGGTTGAGGAGTTCACAAAAACCCTTTGGCCTGTTAATATAGTCTCATGCCGAAAGTTTTGAACAAAGCCTCCAATATCGGTTTCTGCATGGGCGTGCGCCGCGCCATAGACATCATTATGGACGTGGCGGGCAAGCAGGGCAGTGTTGAGACGCTGGGCGCGCTTGTACACAACCAGCAGGTGCTTAAAAAACTGTCTGCCAGCGGTGTGCGCATCATAAATGATGTCTCCGAAATCAAAGGCAAAACGGTGGTTATCAGCGCGCATGGCGTCGGTCCCAAGGTCATGCAGGAAATCGAATCGCGCGGCATTACCGCTATCGATACTACCTGCCCTTTCGTAAAGCGTGCTCAAACATCCGCGCGCAGGCTGACCGAAGCCGGTTTTTATACCATTGTCTTCGGTGATGTTAATCACCCCGAGGTCAAAGGTCTTCTGGGTTGGGCTGACGGGCATGGCATGGCCACGCTGGATGCCCGTGACCTGAATAGAACGGCGGAACTTCCGCGCAAGCTGGGGCTGCTCTCCCAGACCACGCAGATACCCGCCGCCTTTACGCATTTCGTCAAAGACGTAATAGACCTGGCGCTGGTCAAGGATGCCGAAATCCGCATCATAGATACCCTGTGCCATGACATCCGCCGCCGCCAGTCAGATACCCTCCAGATGGCGCAGGATTCGGATATAGTCTTTGTTATCGGCGGGCGCAATAGCGCCAACACCAAGCATCTGTTCGAACTGTGCGCGACAGTGGCGGATACCCGCCAGATTGAAACTGCGGCGGAGATTGATCCCGTGTGGCTCGAAGGCAAAGGGAAAATCGGCGTCACCGCCGGAGCTTCTACCGACGACGAGACTATCGACGAGGTCATGTCCAGATTGCAGGATCTGACAGGGACATAACTTTTTGGAGATTCGAGAATGATAACGGTAGATATACCGGGAAGGCAGATTTACAACTTCGAGTATCTCGTTCTGGACATGAATGGCACCATAGCACTGGACGGGGTGCTTCTTGCAGGCGTGCAGAAGAAGCTGGATATATTGCGCGGGCAACTCGATATATCGATTATTACCGCGGATACTCACGGCAAAGCGCAGCAGGTTGCGGCGGCTCTGGATGTGAAGATATATAAAATCGCACGGGAAAATGAACAGGTTCAGAAGCAGGAATTCTTGCGGCAGCTTGGGGCAGAAAGGGTCGTATCCATCGGGAACGGGGCCAATGATGCCCTGATGCTGAAAGCGTCCGGCATAGGGATTTGTGTAATCGGAGCCGAAGGCGCATCCTCCGAGGCAATGTCGAACTGTGATGTTTTCGTGCCGGATATAAGTGCGGCGCTGGATTTGCTCATCAAACCTGCGCGGCTGATAGCTACCTTGCGCAAGTAGGATTTTTAACCCTGTCAGGTTCAAAAACAAAGATAAGACAGGCCGGTGATTTAACTGAAGCCCGATATGACTTTTCATCTTTTTCAGTGAGAATTTTAAAACCCCTTAAACCCTATTGACAATGGGGTATTGATGAGATATTATAACGTATAACGATATACCGATATACGATATAACGATAGACGTTATAGAAAGGCGCTGATGAACACCGACCTGAACAAGTATCTTCCGCTGACGGAATCCACCTATTACACGATGTTAACACTCCTCGAACCTGAACATGGGTATGCCATTATGCAGAAGGTTTCTCTGACAAGCAAGGGCACTGTAAATCTGGGTCCTGGAACTCTTTACGGGATACTGGCAATGCTGGAAAAAGAAGAGTTGATAGTAAAGGTCAAAGAAGAGGAGCGACGTAAAAGCTACAGATTGACGCAGCGAGGCAAAGAAGTTCTTGCCAGACAGATTGACAGGCTGGAAATTATGAAAGCTAATGGGCAATTGATAAAAAAATTACTTTAATCTACAACGATACATAGAGGTAAAACGATGTCAAAAAATAATATTGTAAAAAAATTTAAATGGATATGGGGCTGGCAGGATGATGCCGAGGAACAATGGTTGAGGCAAATGTCTCTCAGTGGATTACATCTGTGTTCGGTTGCCTTCGCGGGTGTATATTTTTTTGAAAAAGGGCCTCATCACGATTATATTTATCGTTTGGACTATCGCCCGGGCATTGAAAAGACAGATAGTTCATACCTGCAACTTTTTAAGGATGCAGGCTGGGAGCATGTGGCGGAATTATCGGCATGGCATTATTTTAGATGCGAACCGCAACATTGTGGAAGCACCGAGATTTTCACGGATGTGGATTCAAAGGCATCCAAATACGAGAGGTTGTTGATGACTCTGTTAGTAGTCGCACCGATAAACATTTTCCTCCTTCCCTTGCTGTTATGGAAAATGCAGATGCCTGGCGTAGCGTTCGGGTTTATGATATTTGGCATGGCCTTTTTATTGCTATATGTGGTTGCTTTTATAAAACTCATTCAAAAAATCAAACGCATTAAAAGAATTAACGGGTGATTATCATTTAAACTAAGCTGCGGGATCGAGAAAATTTTCCCTCTACTCTTTTTGGGCTGGTTATATTATCGTACAAGCCGCTTCCCGTTGCCGACATAACGAGTCCTGTGTTAAACTTTCCATCTGAAGGAGTCATATGAAAAAGCGTGTTTTTTCGGGCGTGCGGCCTACCGGACGCCTGCATATCGGCAATTACCTGGGAGCGGTTAAAAACTATGTTGCGCTGCAGGATGAATACGAGTGCGTTTACTGCATCGTTGACCTGCATGCGCTTACCACACTCGAGGATACAGACCAGCTTCAGGACAACATCCGCGAAGCTTTACTGGACCTGCTGGCCGCCGGGTTAGACCCTCAAAAGAGCATTATCTTCGTGCAATCGCAAGTGCCGGAGATTAACGAGTTATTCACCCTGCTGGGCATGGTGACGCCGCTCGGCTGGCTGCTGCGCGTGCCTACCTTCAAGGAGAAGGCCCGCATGCACCCGCACAACATCAATTACGGGCTGGTGGGTTACCCTGTGCTGATGACCTCGGACATAGTGCTCTATAAAGCGGAAGTTGTGCCTGTCGGCGAAGACCAGTTGCCGCATCTGGAACTGGCGCGCGAAATAGTGCGCCGCTTCAATGACCATTTCGGCGAGACCTTTCCCGAACCACAGGCCAAACTGACTACCTTCCCTCTGGTGGTAGGGCTTGACGGCAAGGACAAGATGAGCAAGTCGCTCAACAATCACATAGAGCTTGCCGCCACGGCGGAAGAAACCGCCAAAAAGGTGATGTCGGCGGTTACCGATCCCGCCCGCATGCTGCGCTCGGACTTCGGCCATCCTGAAGTATGCAATGTCTATAAACTGCGCAAGAATTTCCAGCCGGAACTTATGGATGGGCTGGCTGCCGATTGCCGCGCCGCCAAAATAGGCTG
>CAYRSY010000075.1:0-7005 GCA_964427105.1 uncultured Dehalococcoidales bacterium | reverse complement strand
CATGCCTCGCCCTCTGTTACCCCTATTCCACAACTCCGATTTTGACTGCAGCGGCAACCGGCAAATGTCATCCTGACGAAAGCGCAAGGAAGGGGATTAAAGGGATGGTTTTCCAATCTCCAGCGGCGCTGCCAGGCTATGAGCCGCCAGAAGAGCATGGTCATTGAGTATGGACTCTTTCTCCCCGTCGGCGATTATGCAACCCTTATCCATGATAACGACACGCGAGCAGAGAGCGCGCACTATGTCGAGATCGTGCGATACGATGAGCTTGGTTACAGGCAGTCCGCGCAGTAATTCTATCAGGTGCCACTTGCCGCCCGGATCAAGGTTGGTGGTGGGCTCATCCAGCACCAGCAGTTTGGGAGACATCGCCAGCACAGTAGCAATGGCAATGCGGCGCTTTTCCCCCAGACTCAGGTGATGCGAGGCGCGTTTTTCATAGCCTGCCATGCCCACGGCTTCGAGCGAGCGGAAGACTATATTCCTGACCTCTTCTGATGCCATCCCCAGATTGAGCGGCCCGAAAGCCACATCGTCAAAGACGGTAGGCGAAAAAAGCTGGTCGTCGGGGTTCTGAAAAACCAGACCCACCTGACGGCGCACTGCTTTAAGGTTGCCGTCATGCACATGCTGGCCGAGTACCGTTACTTCCCCGTCATGAGAATGCAGCAGGCCGTTAAGATGCAGCAGTAAAGTGGACTTGCCGGCGCCGTTGGGGCCCATGAGAGCAACAGTTTCGCCCTCTTCTATGCGCAGATTGACGCCGCGCAGTGCCGGCTGCCCGTCCGGGTAAGAATAGGACAGATTATTGATAGCGATAACTTCAGCCAATCCACATCCTCAAATACAGCGGCGAAAAGCCTATAGCCGCAGCCGCCAGAATAATAGCCGCCGTAAAAACAATATCAGACCTCTCCAGGCTGAGTTCATTCAGGGAACGGCTGGTTCCGTCGAAACCGCGCGAAAGCATGGCTCCGTAGATACGTTCTCCGCGTTCGTAACTGCGCAGGAAAAGCGCCCCCGCCATGTATCCCAATGTCCTGACATGGAGTTTTATCCCTCCCCCGAAACTGCGGCTGTTGCGCGCCAGTGTAAGATGCTCGGCCTCATCGCTGATGACGAACAGGTAGCGGTACATGAAACCCAGCAGCATGACCATAATGGCGGGGAATTTCATCTTTTGCAGCCCTTTAAGCAGATCCGTCATGCTGGTAGTAGCCGTAAGCGTGATAAGCGCCAGCACGGAAAGCCATGCCTTGCAGAATATTCCACCCACACGCACCAGCCCCTCATCCGTTACGGCTATATGCCATGTCCCCAGGTTTAAGGTCCAGACTATTGTGCCCTCGCCCAGAAAGGGGATAAAAACGGCTATCATAAACACGAAGGGCATTACAGTAAGCGAACGTTTGAGGACATATAAAGGAGGCACCCGGGATATGGCAAGCAACAGCACCACCAGAACGAGAAACAAAGCGTAGGACAACCAGCTGGCTCCGGGCACAAGCACTATGGCTGTCACCAGAGCCAGCGTGGAGAGGAACTTGGCGCGCGGGTCGAGGCGGTGTATGAAGCTGTCGGCCTCGCGGTATTGATCTAGAAAATGATATTTCAATGCGTTATAAAGTGAATTCTGCTGCTGTCATGCAGACAGGGATTTTGAACGGGAGACGCGTGAGATTAAAAGGGTAACGCCGTAAGCCAGTCCGAAAACCAAAGCCGTGCCTGTCCAGCCTGCCAGTATGGTAGCCAGAGCCTCGTTGCGGATTCCCGGAAAGGCATAGTCTGCAATTATGGAGAAGGGAGAATCTGCCGCCAGTTCCAGAAAGCTATTGTCCTCGGCTACGCGCTCCAGCCCGTCGGGAGCGGATGAGGCCAGCGGCGATATGGTCGCCACCAGCAGGCAGAACAGAAAGGCGAAAAGCCACCATTTATTGTTATTCTTCATAGCGTTATCCCTTCGCCCCCTGAAGTTCCAGCAAATCGGCGCGCGTGCTGCGGATCATTCCTAAAGCCGCAACTGTGATAGCGCCTTCGCCCAAGCCGATGATGACATGCACGCCCAGCATAGCCGGTAATACCACTCCCAGAGGGGAAGCGCCCGAAATCGCCAGTTCCAGCGCACAGGCGATGGAAGCCAGCGCCACCGAAGCCCAGGATGCAAAAAAACCGCTTATCATTTTGGAGCGCAGGTTATTGCCCAGTAATCTGACGCCCAAACGATAGAGATAATAGGAACCCAGCCCGCCTACAATACCCATGTTGAAGATATTGGCTCCCAGCGCCAGCATGCCTCCGTCCTGAAAGATGAAACATTGGGCAATGAGCACCAGAGTCAGGATTATAACCGCCGCCCACGGGCCGAGGAGTATGGCGCACAACGCCGCTCCCAGAAAATGCCCCGAAGTTCCCCCCGCGACCGGGAAGTTGAGCATCTGCGCCGCGAAAACGAAAGCCGCCAGAATGCCCATCAGCGGCACCTGTTTTTCACCCAGATTCTTGCCCGCGATTCTTGCTGCGTTAGCCACGCCGCCGGCAGAGACTATTGCCGTCCCTGCCAGTGTGCCGGCATTGAGGAAACCGTCTGGAATGTGCATTCTTTTCCCTCCCGTTCTGTCCGCTATTATGTGCAATTGCAATTTGTTGCGTCAGCAAACTAAAAAATTTTATGCGCAGGTCTTGCAATGTCCGAATATAGCCAGGTGCTTCAAATCGGCGCGGAAGCCGTACTTTTCAGACAGCATATCTGTCAGGGGAGACATCATGGATTCATCCATATCTATCACTTTGCCGCATCTGGAACAGACAAGATGGTGATGATGCTCATGACCGGCGCTGTGGAAACGCACGCGCCCGTCGCCCATATCGGTTTCGGTCACCAGTCCCATCTCTTTCAGCAGTTCTAGCGTGCGGTAAACAGTGGATATGTTAATACCGGGGTAACGCTTGCATACTTCCTGATAGATGTCTTCGGCGCTGATATGCCCGCTGGCTCCCTTTATAGCTTCCAGAATCATCATGCGCTGCGGGGTCATGCGGTAGCCCTTCTGTGCCAGACGCGAGCTTATATCATCGTATTTAGCCATAACGAAAAGCATTATAGCAAAGGCAACCCTTTATTGCAAAAGACTTGCAATTAAGATTATTTGCGATAAAGATATTGCGTTAAGGGTTATAATTTATGCAACAAATAATATCGAGGTTGTAAAGTGTCTGCAAGAGAAACAGGATGCTGCGGAGCGTACTGCAAAACCTGCCGGGAGTCGGTAACCGGCAGCAAATGCCAGGGATGCAAGCTGGGCTATGAAAATGGGGAAAGAGACATCTCCAGATCGAGGTGCCGAATAAAGAACTGCTGTTTCCGCGACAGGCATCTGGAAACCTGCGCCGACTGCGGAAGGTTTGCGGAGTGCGAAATCATACAGGGTTTTTACGCTAAAAAGGGATATAAATACGGACGCTACCGCCAGGCGCTGGAATTCATAAGGCAAAACGGTTATCCGGCCTTCCTGAAACTGGCAAACGGCTGGAAAGGCCCTTACGGCAAGTTATGAGAGGGCATACATGCCATTTCTCTATTATGGCTATTTGTAGAACGGAGCATCCCGGCTGTCCAGCATTATGGTAACCGGCCCGTCGTTGTGGATCTCCACATCCATATACGCCTGAAAGCGTCCTGTTGCTGTTTTGAGTCCTGTAGCTTCAGCCTTTTCCACGAAGAGATTGAATAATCTCTCAGCCTCATCGGGAGAAGCCGCGTCCGTGAAACCCGGCCTCCTGCCGTGAGTAGCGTCGGCCATGAGTGTAAATTGGCTGACCAGAAGCAATTCGCCCTTAACGTCCTGCGCCGAGAGATTGAATTTGCCTGCCTCATCGGCGAATATGCGCAGGTTGACGCATTTCGAAACAAGATAGTCAACATCTTTTTCCGTGTCGCCGCAGGCGACTCCGACAAACACGCACAAACCGCCGCCGATATTCCCCACCTGCACACCATCTATTCTGACCGAGGCGGAGGAAACACGCTGCAGCAATACTTTCATCTCTTTTCTCCAGATTGTAAATCTAACGCTGAGGGGAAGCAGATGTCAAGCATTTTTCAAAATCTTGCCGGAACCTCAACGATTCTCCCCGCTGCAAGTGTCGGGGCATCATGGTAACGAGATTATGTCTTTCGCCGCAAGCGGTGTTTTATCAAACCCTGAAAAAGATTGATTGCCGATTCGGTTTCCGCATTTTCAAATTCGGGAGTTAAATTTTTGCCGTATTTTAGCCCCATGCCTGACAACCTCTGGACAAGGTCTTTGTATAGGGGTAAAATTAACATGTACCTGGAGAAATACCGCTATGAAAGTGTTCATTTTCACGGAAGGAAATTAAAGCGCCGGGCTTTGCGTAAGCCGGTGCTTTTTTAATTTAACAGGAGGTGTGCCATGCAGTCCAGCCTTATCGGGAAAATTGAAAAGGCCCATCGCTATGCACAGGAACTCGAACGCATCAGCTTCAACGATTTCTCCGTAACCATCCACGGGAATAATGACGATCACACCACTAGCTACAAAGATAACAAGTGGTTTTGCACCTGCGATTTCTTCAACGCCTGGGGTCTTTGCGCTCACACAATGGCAATGGAAAAAGTCCTTGACCGCATGCTGCCGGAAGAGGCCAAGACTAATTTCGAGACAGCCGGCGCGGACAGGTAACGCCGGACTTCAGCAGCCCGGCAGGCCAGCCCACTCCAGCGCCTCGCCCACGATAAAGAGCGAGCCGGTGGCACAGATAAAGCCGTCTCTTTGCGCCAGTTCGACTGCCAGACGCATGGCATCTGCGACTGAAGCCGCCATCAGCGCCTTGCAGCCGTGACTGGCAAATTCTTCAATGATGATTTTAACATCCAGTGCGCGCGGATGGCGCGAGCGGGTGGCTATGGCTGTATCGAAAAGCGGAGCCAGTTCCGAAACTACCGTTTCTATATCCTTGTCAGACGACATGCCGATGACCAGCACTTTCCTGCCATGCGGCCTGTCCCCGAGATAATCGCGGAGAGCGATATTCAGTTGATGCGCCGATTGCGGATTATGCGCCCCGTCAATGATAATCGCGGGAGCGCTGCCAATAATCTGAAACCGCCCGGGCCAGCGCGCCTGCTTCAAGCCATCAGCGATGTTTTGAGATGTGATACCGTATCCTTTTTGCTTCAGCGTTTCGAGTATTCCCACCGCCACGGCGGCATTTTCCTGCTGAAAGCGTCCGAGCAGAGGCACCTCTATAAAGTAGCTGGCGAGTCTGCCCTTAATCTCGATTGATTGAAAACCCTCTTTTTCACCCTTGCCGCAGTAAATGATGTCCTGCCCGACACGGGTGATCGAAGCGTTATTGCGCCTGCAAAACTCGTCTATGACGTCCCCGGCCTCAGGTTCCTGCTTTGCGCTTACCACCGGCACGCCGGGTTTTATGATACCCGCCTTCTCGGCGGCAATTTTCGCCAGCGTATCCCCCAGCACATCGGTATGATCGAGGCCGAGAGTGGTTATGGCGCACACTTCCGGCTTTACGACATTGGTAGCGTCGAGCCTGCCCCCCAGCCCCACCTCCACCACCTGAAAGTCGGCGCGGGAATCAGCGAAATACATAAAGCCGAGAGCAGTCAGCACTTCAAAAGTGGTAAGCCTGCCGTAACGTGCCGCAGCGTTGACGGCCTCAACTTCCGGCTTAATCCTCTCAGTGAGTGCGACAAGCCCCTCTCTCGATATGAGGCAGTTGTTCACACGCATTCTTTCGCTTATGTCAACCAGGTGGGGAGAGGTGTATAACCCTGTGCGGTAACCCGATGATGTCAAAACAGATGCAATCATCGCCGCCGTGCTGCCCTTGCCCTTGGTTCCGGCGATGTGGACTGTTTTTGCCGCCAGGTGCGGATTGCCCAGCCTCGCCAGCAGTTCGTCCATGCGCCGCAGGTCGTAGTTCAGCGGAGAGCGCGGCTTGTGCGAGGTCTCGTAATCCACAAAACTGTAAATAAAGTCTATCGCTGCCTGATATTTATCCATCTGCCTGACTATTATATCAGGACTGCCCGATTGAAAGTGGGCAGTCCCCCGTATAGCCCTTCCGCGCTATTTTTTATCTACCGATGAAGCGCCGGAAACGTCTATATCGCCCATCGCCGGCGAGCCTGTATAGTACAGATGCGAGGCTCCGCTGACCTCCGCCGAAAGTGTGCCGGAAGCATTGACTGTAGCGTTGGAAGCTCCCGAAACCTCAGCGTGGGCATCCTGCACAGAGAAATCTTCAAGCTTGACTGTGCTGGCTCCGCTCGATGTGATATCGGCATCCTCTGCGCTGCCGGAAAGCTCTATTGTGCTGGCTCCGCTGGCTTCCAGACGGGCATCTCCGTTTGCATTTATCTCCCCTGCCACCGAACTTGCGCCCGAAACCTCAACGGCGAGTTCGCCCACGCTCATGTCCGCTAGCGTCGCATGGCTGGCTCCGGATACTTCCAGCCTGAAGTTATCACTGGAATCAAAGCCGGAGACGCTGCCCTTGCTGGCTCCGGAGAGCGTAACCGCTGTGAGACGGGGAAGCTTCACTTCTGCCTTGAAATGCGTGTTATGATATGAATAACCATTCTTCATGGTGATGTTGAGCCTGTCGCCGTCTTTGTTAACGTTCAGATATTCTTCCAGATTGTCATCGACAGTAATCTTGATAGCATAGGATTCAGACTCGCTGACCGTTACGTCGAATGTCCAGCCCGCCGAAACGCGCGTGAAGCCGGTGAAGTCGAAACTTTTTTCCAATGTGTCGCCCGAACCCCTGAGAATGCGGAAAATCCCGCAGCCGCTAATAGGGATAGCCAATATCATGACAAGACACAATGCCGTCAACATGATAAAAAATTTACGCATATCTTCCTCCTTTTATACCATACGGCTGCATTATAGCACAGGCGGAAACAGCAAAAATCAGGGCAGAAAAGGTACATAATAAGCACTAATATCTAAA
>CAYRSY010000074.1:0-7132 GCA_964427105.1 uncultured Dehalococcoidales bacterium | reverse complement strand
AAGTTCAGAAACAGGGACGCCCTGTACTTATCGGCACAGTAGCCATCGAAAACTCCGAAATACTCAGCCAGATGCTTAACCGTAAGGGAATAAAGCATAACGTGCTCAATGCCAAGAAGCATGAGCAGGAAGCCCAGATAATCGCCGAAGCCGGCAAGCCGGGAGCGGTTACCGTAGCCACCAACATGGCCGGACGCGGCGTGGACATAATACTGGGCGGCAAGCCCCCCGAAGACGGCGATAAAACAGCTCAAACAGAATGGCAATCAAGGCATGATAAAGTAGTAACAGCCGGCGGATTGCATGTGCTGGGCAGCGAACGCCATGAGGCGCGCCGCATTGACAACCAGCTCAGAGGCCGCGCCGGACGCCAGGGTGACCCGGGTTCATCGCGCTTTTTCGTGGCTCTGGATGACGACCTGATGCGCAGGTTCGGCGGAGAGCGCATACAAAGCATTATGAACTGGGCAGGCATGGACGAAAATACGCCCATCGAGAACAAACTCATCTCACGCAGTATAGAAAATGCCCAGACCAAGGTTGAAGGATTTAACTTCGATATCCGCAAACATCTGGTGGACTACGACGACGTCATCAACAAGCAGCGCGAGATCATCTACGGCGAACGCCGCAAGATACTGGAAAACATGGACTTGCGCTCCAATATCCTGTCCATGGTGGAAAACGTCATCGAAGATGAAGTTGACAGGTTCTGCAAGGTATCCGGCGGCGAGGAACCCGATTTTACCGCGCTGATCACCGCCGTCAAGAGCATATTCCCCATCCCGCCGGAAATAACGCCGGAAGCACTCTCCCGCATGCACACCGAAGAAGTGCTGGACACTTTTGTTAAAACGGCACATGCGCTTTACTCCCAAAAAGAAGCGGATATTGAACCAGCCAATATGCGCAAGCTAGAGCGTCTGGTCATGCTTAAAGTCATCGATACCCTGTGGGTGGAACACCTCACTGCCATAGACTATATACGACAGGGTATAGGGCTTCAGGCTGTAGCGCAACAGGATCCGCTGGTAGCCTATAAAAGACAGTCCAGCGTTATGTTCGAAGAGCTCATGGATGCCATCCGCAGCGACGTGGTGCGCCTCGTGTTCCGCGCCAACATAGTTAAAGCGGGTACCCAGCGGCAGGCAACCCAAACACCATCCTCACCCATGACAAAGATTGTAGGCAAGCCGGATGAAAACAGGCAATCGCTGCCTTCGGCGCAAAAGCCGGGGCGTAATGATCCCTGCCCCTGCGGCAGCGGCAAAAAATACAAGCATTGCCACGGGAAATAACGCATGACAAAAACAGGCGCGACATCTTCCCCCGTTCCGGCAGTCGAAGAGGCCATAAACCGCTTCAAGTCTGACATAAACTCAGGCAGGAACTGGTATCTGGCGCTGCTGGAGGCTGTTAAAAACTGGCCTGTCAGTGAGGAAACGGTCGGAGAGCAAGCATACCATTATGTCATCGCAGGGGAAGCTCTCGACCTTTTGCAAATCGCCGAACGCCTGCTGAGCGCCGCTGGAGACGGATTGCCTGAGAACGAAAAAGTGGATTTTCTTTTTCACAACAAACCTCCCGTGACGCTGACGCCCGAGCAAAACAAAGAATTGCTGGGAGAAAAAAGGTTCAGCCAGTACCTCAATTTTTTCTATGGAGTGACAGCAGAAGAAGCCCTGCTGCAGGCCGTAGAAGAAGAGGTGCGAAAGGAAGAACAGGGAATCAACATCCACAGCGAAGCGCAAATCATAGACGAAACCTTTCGCCGTGTGTATGAGGATTCTCAAAGAGGGCTGCTGAGGCAGTTCCGCAAAGACAGGAATTACCCGCTGACAGGAAGCATTACACTGGAGCAAATGAAAGAGTTCAGCTACTGGCGATTCAAGTACAGGCTTAAACGCTGTGAAAAAGCCCGTATAGCTTCGGATACCAGAAAGGCGCTGGACTGGATGAAAAGGAATTCACGGTAAATCTGATTTTCGAATTTTACACCTATTGACACGTATCCCGTTTCTGTGTGAAAATGGCGGGATTTGGAGGAGGTAAATATGTGGAATTTAAGAATATCCATGATCCTCTTTGGGGCTATACAGATGGCCGAAGGCCTGATAATGTGGGTCGCGCCAAGCTATGTTATCAATACCATCGGCTTCGAAATTAATCTGTCCACCGATGCCACGGGTTTCGTGTCCTACATCATGGCAATAGCCGGCGCCGCTCTCATAGCAGGCGGCTGTCTTTTCCTTATCGGCAGCTTCAACCCGATGAAGAATGTCAACGCCGTGCGTTTTGCCATACTGTGGAGCGCGCTTACTCTGGCAGGACAGATATACTCGATTGCCAAAGATTATGTCTCCTTCGGTCATATCTGGTGGAATCTGGTAGTCACCGCCATATTCCTGCTGGCTTTCTTTATATTTTTTCCCTGGCCATGGAGACGCCAGAGTTACAAGTAGCAGGAAGCAAGTCTTGTTTGACACAAAACAAAAGGGGAGGGTTTGAAACCCTCCCCTACGATTTATTCACCCGGCGCTCTGACGCAATTGGCAGAAAAAACAGCGTCCCTTTGACCAAAGCAGAATAAAACGGAGTTTTTCCCCTCTGCCAGCGTTACTGGCTTACTCTGAGTTCTACGAGATAGTTACCAGAGAAAAACCCTCTCCGTTCGCCTTGTGCGAACGGGCTCCCTTTTACTAAAGGGAGAGTTTCTTCATTTAACCGCCCAGCCTCTCCTTGTGTTCCTTGAGGCGCGCCAGCTTGTCGCGCGCAGCGGCCAGCTTCTCCTGCTGTTTCTCTACCACAGCCGGCGGGGCCTTGCCGCAGAAAGCCTCGTCTCCCAGCAGGGTTTCCAGCCTGCCGATTTCGAGAGTGGCTTCGGTCATTTCCTTAGTGATGCGTTCCATTTCAATGCGCAGGTCGAACATGCTGGCCATAGGAATGACCACTTCGCTCGTTTCCAGCACCAGCGCCAGAGCCTGCGGCGGCACTTCGTCCTTGCGCTCGGTTTCGATAGTCACTTTAGCTTTAGCCAGAGTTTCGATGGCCCCGGCATAGGGCTTGAGGAACGGCGACAACTCACCGCAATAGACCGCGGCTTCTATCAAACGGTTGACCTCAACCTCATACTCAGCGCGGGTATTGCGCACCGAGCGCACGATTTCAATCAGCGAATCTATCACTATCTCAGCGCCGGCATCCGCGCCGTTTTCATCAGCCCTGGGATACAGGGATACCATAATAGACTCGCCGCAATCCAGATTGAAAGCACGGGTAAGATTCTGCCATAGCTCCTCGGTTACAAACGGCATAAAGGGGTGCAGCAGGCGAAGAGAGGTTTCCAGCACATGCACCAGCACCGGCAGGGGCGACGGGGCCGCATCGTCTGAAAGACGAGTCTTGGACAATTCGATGTACCAGTCGCAATACTCCCCCCACAGGAAATCGTGTATCTTGCGCATGGCTTCACCGAATTCAAACTGGTTCATCAGCTCTGTTGCCTCGGCAACAGTCCGGTTGAGGCGCGAGATTATCCAGCGGTCTTCGAGAGTCAGCGCCGAAATGTTGATGGTAGCGTCCGCCCCGTCTTTACCGGCGTAGCGCAGCACGAAGCGGGCGGCGTTCCACAGCTTGTTGGCAAAATTGCGCCCGGCCTCCAGTTTGGTGGAAGATAGCTTGCTGTCGTTGCCGGGGGTAGTGCCAGTGATAACGGCAAAGCGCAGGGCGTCGGTGCCGTATTTGTCCATCACTTCGAGAGGATCAATCACGTTGCCCTTGGTCTTGCTCATCTTGTCGCCCTTTTCATCGCGGATAAGCCCGTGCATATAGACATAGCGGAAAGGCGGCTGGCCCATGTTCTCTATGCCCATCATAATCATGCGTGCCACCCAGAAGAAGAGGATGTCGTAGGCGGTTTCCATCACCGAGGTGGGATAGAAGTATTCAAGGTCTTCGGTCTTATCAGGCCAGCCCAGCGTGGAGTGCGTCCACAGGCCGGATGAAAACCATGTATCCAGCATGTCCGGGTCCTGCGTGAGATTGGCAGAGCCACATTTGGGGCATATTTTCGGCTCTTCAACCGACACGATGGTTTCGCCGCACTCGCAGTACCATACGGGGATACGGTGCCCCCACCACAACTGGCGGCTGATGCACCAGTCGCGGATATTCTCCATCCAGTTGAGATAGACTTTGGTAAAGCGCTCCGGCACGATGCTTATCTGCCCGCTCTTGACCGCCTCGATAGCCGGGTCAGCCAGAGGCTGTATCTTGACGAACCACTGGCGGCTGGCGATGGGTTCTATAATAGTGCGGCAACGCTGGCAATGGCCCACGGCATGACTGTGGGGCTCTATCTTCTCCAGCAGCCCTTCGCCTTCGAGTTCAGCCACGACAGCCTTGCGCGCGGCGAACCTGTCCATGCCGGCAAACCTGCCGCCGTTCTCGTTGATGGTAACATCATTGTTGAGGATATTGATGATAGGCAGGTTATGGCGCAGGCCCATGTCGAAGTCATTGGGGTCGTGGGCGGGAGTCACCTTGACCGCGCCCGTGCCGAACTCCAGAGATACGGCATCATCGCCGATGATGGGTATAATCCTGCCGACCAGCGGCAGTTTTACATTCTTGCCGACCATACCCTTATAGCGTTCGTCTGTCGGATTGATGGCCACGGCGGTATCGCCCAGCATGGTCTCCGGGCGGGTGGTGGCTACGGTGATAAAACCGCTGCCGTCCTCCAGCGGGTATTCTATATACCACAGGTGGCTGGCGACATCCTCATGTTCCACTTCGAGGTCTGAAAGGGCGGTGGCGCAGCGCGGGCACCAGTTTATGATGCGCTCTCCCCGGTAGATAAGCCCTTTCTCGTACAGCTTGACGAAGAAGGCGCGCACGGCGCGGGAGGGGCCGGGGTCGAGCGTGAAACGCTCCCGCGACCAATCGCAGGAAACGCCCAGCCGCTTGTGCTGGTTGGTTATATTGGCGCGGCAGCCGTTGACCCACTGCCACATGCGCTCGGTGAACTTCTCGCGGCCTATCTGCTGGCGCGTCAATCCCTCTTTGGCAAGAGCGCGTTCAACCACCACCTGCGCCGCGATGCCGGCATGGTCCTCGCCCGGCAGCCACAGGGTGGGCTCGCCCATCATGCGGTGCCAGCGGATCATTATGTCTTCCAGTGTGGCGGTAAGGGCATGCCCCAGATGCAGGTCGCCGGTGATATTGGGGGGCGGCTGGATTATGACGAAGGGTTTCTTCGCAGGGTCTATCTTCGGCGTGAAGTAGCCCTTTTCCATCCACCAGGCGTACCACTTCTGCTCTACCTGATGCGGTTCGTAGGCTTTGGGGAGTTCGGGTATGGGTTGGTCTGTCATGGCGCTCGTCCTTTTATAAATAAGTGGTATATTTTAGCACTTATGGGCGGATAGTGCCTAAAAAGAGTTATCAGTTATCAGTTATCAGTTATCTGTTGTCAGTTGTCAGTTGTCAGTTGTCAGTTGTCGGTTGTCAGCGGACAACGGACTATCTCTGCTTGTCGTTCTGAGTGAGTTTGCCAAGGGCAAACGAGCGTGAGAACCTCAGGGAGGAGAGGTTATATATCTTCGTACAAATCATTCCAAAATGGATTAAAGCTAACAATCATGTCTATCTTTTTCTGGCGACGCATATCCTTGATCTGTTTCTCTCTTGTTATAGCTGTTTCAGCACTCTCACAAACTTCATAATAAACAAGCTTTGAGACATGATATTTCTTAGTAAAACTATCAACAAATTTTTCTTTGTGTTCCCAAATACGGCGTTTCAAATCGTTTGTCATTCCGGTATAGAGCGCAGTATTGGCACTGGTAGTTACGATATAGATAGCATATTGTTTGTCGCGCATTTTACATTCCCATTGTTTTTAAACGCCACCCCACCCTGGGATTCTTCATCCGCCTGCGGCAGACTCAGAATGACAACGGACTATCTCTACTTGTCGTTCTGAGTGAGTCCCGATTGTATCGGGACGAGCGTGAGAACCTCGGGGAGGGGGGATTATGTGACCTCCCCACTCTGGGATTCTTCACTGCGTTCAGAATGACAACGAGAGTTATCCCTATTCGTTCTCCACCACCCAGTCCCACACCCTGTCCGCCACCTCGCGCTTGGACATAAGCGGCAGGTCTTTTTCCTCGCCGTCGCGGCTGATGAGGGTGACCTTGTTGGTATCAGTGCCGAAGCCGCTGCCCGGAGCGGTAACATCATTGGCAACGATGAGGTCAAGGACTTTATCCGCCAGTTTCTTTTTAGCGTTGATTACCAGGTTTTCGCTTTCGGCGGCAAAACCCACGCGTATAAAGTTACCGTCAACCTCCGCCAGTATATCCGGCGTGCGCTCCAGATCCATGTTGAGGGAAAGCGAGGCTTTTTTAATCTTGGATTTAGCCATAACTTTGGGCTTGAAGTCGGCTACCGCCGCCGCCATGACCAGCGCGTCAGCCCCCTTGACGGCTTTCAGCACCTCTTTAAGCATCTGCTCGGCGCTTTCCACATAAACGACCTTTATGCCGCCGGGTTCGGGCATATCGGAAGCCGAGACAAGCATTACCTCCGCCCCCCTGTCGCGGGCGGCTTCCGCCAGCGCATAGCCCATCTTGCCGGACGAGCGGTTGCCGATAAAGCGCACGGGGTCTATGGGTTCGCGCGTGCCGCCGGCGGTGACGACAACTTTCTTGCCCGACATATCGCCTTCCTTGCCCAGCACCATCCTTATGGCGCCGATAATCTGCGCGGTTTCAGCCAGGCGGCCTTTGCCCACCACATCGCAGGCGAGCCTTCCTGTTCCCGGTTCGACAATAATAAATCCGCGTTTTTTGAGCGTTTCGAGATTAGCCTGAGTTGCCGGATTCAAATACATATTGACGTTCATGGCAGGCGCGATGATAACAGGAGCCTTCGTCGCCAGCACGGTAGCGGAAAGCAAATCGTCAGCTATGCCGCAGGCAATCCTGGCGATGGTATTGGCGGTAGCCGGCGCGATTACCACAACATCGGCTGACTGAGCAAAGGAGATGTGGCTAATCCTGTGCTCTTCCGAGGTTTCCCACATACTGGTCGCTACCGGCCTGTGGGTAAGGGAACAGAAAGTAAT
>CAYRSY010000073.1:0-7558 GCA_964427105.1 uncultured Dehalococcoidales bacterium | reverse complement strand
TACTGTTTATGTTTTAATACTTTCAAAAGTAATTGTCAATAGTTTATCAGAGAATTAGTTGCCGCTATATAGTGACAATGCAAATCTGTGTAAATCCAGATCGCGAATAAAATTCATATATGAACGCTCCAGAGGCGGTTGTTTCCTCCTTCATTGTACTGATTAGTAACAGATAGTGACAAAATTGCAACAATAATTGCCACTCCTTTGTCTTCGCTGCAGACATCTTCATGTCACGCTTATGTAACAAGCGGAAAACTATAATTCAATGAAATACGGTGTTCCTGAATTGTGGAATATATGTATGAGTGGATTTGAATTGGACATTATACGGGGACTTTATCGGAAAGCGCTGGTTCGGGATGCTGATTGCCCGCGCACTATTGATGCGCGGCATTAGAAATATAACATGCGGCAACAGGTTTATAAAGCGGTAAGAGAGATGTTTCGAAGAAACCATGAGATTATAGAAATATATACAGATAATAACTTGCGCGAAAAGCTGAAAAAATCCGGTAACGTGTTAGTGCCTGGAGAGGGAAACGAAATGCCTGATGAGTTTTCCTTCCATTACCATCTTGAATAGTTAATTTCTCTTCCGTGTGCGGAGCTCCGGGGGTAACCGGGTATAAGGCAGGGTATGGGGAATAAGTTAATTGAGGAGGGAAGAACATTATGGGACAGGCGATCAGAGATAAACCCGGATCAATAAACATTCAGCATGATTTTGTTCACACCACTATTGCTATCCAGAAAGAAACCAAGGAACGGCTGGATAATAACAGAGCCCCCGGCCAATGCTACGACGGATTTATCGTTGATCTTGTTGATTATTGGGAGAGATACAAAATCGGCAGTTCGCTATGCGGACCGGGGAAACCTGTAACTCATAACATGGAGACACAAGAATGAGCGCTAACCAGCCTAGAACTACTGTTTCAATAAACAAAACTACCAAAGCCAAATTGGATAAATGGCGCGCTACAGGGCAATGCTACGATGGTTTTTTGTGCCAGCTTGTCAGCCTGTGGGAGAAGATGCATAACGGCAACGGCGTAAAAGGAACGAAGAGCTCTGAGAAAATATTTAATTGAGTGCACTGGTTAGCTGCCTGGTCTGGAAAAAGTTCATTAAAAAATCATAGTTATGCCAATTTGTAAAAAGAATTATAGAAGTCTGTGAGAAATTATTAGAATGAATTCAAAAATCGGAAAAAGGAGGTGATGTGACAATCAAGAAAACCTGACTGCATTTATTGTATCAAGACGGAAATTTAAAAGGAGATTCGAATGGCTGAAGAAGAAAAAGAAAACATCAGCAAAATTTCAAGAAGAGAGTTCTTAAAAGATGCAGGGTTGATAGTCGGAGGCGCGACCATTGGTTCAATGGCCGTGCTCAGCGCCTGCAATGGTGACGGCGCAACAAGCACTGTCACCAAAACCTCCACTGTCACAGCCACCAAGACGGTCACCAGTGGCGGCAGCGGAACAACGGTTACTGTTACCTCCCCGCCGGTCACCAAGGTTGTCGAGGTATCGGCTGCAGTTCCAACCATCAATATCACCGTGAACGGCAACAAATACGAGTTGAAGGTTGAACCGCATGAAAGTTTGCGCGTTACGCTGCGCGAAAAAGTCGGATTGACTTCTATCAAGGATATGTGCGTGGGTTATGGCGCCTGCGGCACATGCACGGCTATCGTGAACGGCCGTCCTATCCTGACCTGCATGGCGCTGTCCTGCGAATGCGATGGCGCGGTAATTGAAACCGCCGAAGGGGTTGCCATGACCAACCCCAAGCTGGTAGATGCTTATATTTCTAACTACTGCATGCAGTGCGGATACTGCACTCCCGGTTTTATCGTTACATCCAAAGCGCTGCTGGATAAAATTCCTAACCCCACCGAAGACGACATCAGAGAAGCGCTTGCCGGCAACCTGTGCCGTTGCGCCACCTATCAACAGCACGTATTAGCTGTGAAACAAGCGGCGGCAGCGTAAAAGGAGGAATGAATAATGCCATTATATGCTACTAGAGATTCTTACAACTATATAGGGAAAAAGGGCTTAAAGAAGAAGGATGGTTCAGAAAAAGCTACCGGAAGCGCGCTGTATACCAGAGACGTATATCTTCCGGGTATGCTCATCGCCAAGCCTTTTCTTTCCCCCTACGCACATGCCAAAATCACCAGTCTGGACACGTCTGCTGTTGAGGCTTATCCCGGCGTAAGGTACGTACTACGATATGACGACCCCTGGTGGGCGGCAAATAAATGGGCTAAAAGTCAGCCTTTCTGGATGTGGGGTGGTCAGTACGAGGATCTGCTGGGACAGACAGCCAACTTTGCCGGTGAGATGATGGGTTTCGCCGTTTGCGGCGATACCGAAGATATCTGCCTTGAGGCCATGAAGCTGGCCAAGATAGAATGGGAAATCCTGCCTTTCGAATACGACGGCGAAAAAGCGCTGGCGGCAGGCGCTCCCATACTAGAACCCGATGTCAATCCCGACACCAACCTGAGGGCCACCCTCAACGGCGGGTTTGAAGGCAATGAAATCATCGGCGACGTAGAAGCCGCTTTCGCCACTTCCGATAAGGTTCTGGAGTTCGTATGGAGTGAGGAAGAATGCAATTCCCAATGCCCCGAGCCGCTGGTTGCGGTTGCGAATTTCAGGGGTGAATACCTTGAAGTTTGGGTGCATAACCAGACTCCTATGCGCACTCAGGCGTATCTGGCGAATTTATTTGGCGGCAACTATCTCAAGATTCAACTACATTCGCTTTATCACGGGGCACAGTTCGGCATGGCCAACTGGATAAACAATTACCGCATCTTCCCGGTGTGTGCCTGCATTCTGGCTCAAAAGTTACAGCGGCCGGTGAAATTCCTCAACGACTATAACTTTGCCGCAATCCGCAGCTACGAGCAGGGCAAGCATTACATGAAAGTCGGCTGCATGAATGACGGCAAGATTACAGCCTGCCAGGATGACGCTATCGTTGCTGTCACCGAATTCAACGCCAAGATGATCAAGTGCACATCTGTAGAGAACTACAAGGGGACATCGCTGGTGCCTTACTTCAACAGGCCTCCATGCGTATGCTACAGGCATGGCATGAGGTCATGCGGCATGATGAACGTCATCTATGCCCATGTTGCCGGCGAGCTGGGACTGGATCCCACTGTAGTGGCTTACAAGAACGACGGCGCTCATGAAAAGCCTATGTCCTGGGTGAACGAGAACTACAAACTCCCGCAGGGCTTCCCGAATATCGATGACCTCGATGAAGTTATCAAGCTTGGAAAGCAGAAGTTCGGCTGGGATGCCAAATTCCATGCGCCCGGCACCAAGATTCTTCCCAACGGAAAATACCACGGCGTTGGTTTCGTGCACAGCCAGGCATGGTCTCCTGATCCCAATATGTACCTGACCAACTACAAGATCTGCATAGCTATGCAGCGTGCCGACGGTCATATCAGAATTCTCGCCCGCCACTCCGACCACGGCTGGAACCATGAAACTGCCGTCTGCATATGTGTGGCCGACGAAGTCGGGGCCAAATACGATGATGTCGAGTTCAGGCCATTCGATGATGCCGGTTTCGATACGGGCACAGGCGAAGGTTCGGCAGGTCTTACGCGCACGATACCCATGGCGGTAGAGGCTTGTCGCAAGCTCAAACAGCAACTGCTGGTGATGTGCACCTCACCGGGTTCCAACGGCGCAGAACTTTGCCCGCCGCTCTTCCCCGGCTTGAAACCTGAAGATCTGGACACTATTGAAAGCACGGTCTTCGAGAAAGCCAATCCCGAAAATAAAAAGACGTTCAAGGAAGTGTCCAACTACAATGCGCTTTACTACCAGCCCATAATCGCCTTCCATGGCATGGAACGCCATACCTGGGATGTGTGGTATTACGGCAGGCAGTGCTCCATGATTGAAATTGAAGTGGATCCCGAACTGGGTGAAATCGATATCGTCAACGTTTGCGATGTCAACGATGTCGGCAAATGCCTGTGTCCCGAAGGCGTCAATGGGCAGCAGTACGGTGGCAGCACCATGGGTCTCAGCCACAGCAAGGTGGAAGGCTACGTGTATGATCCCGGCACCGGCGTAAAGCTCAACGATAACCTCATTGACTACAAGTATTTCTCCTTCAACGATATCCCGGTGGCTATCGATTGCAACTATCTGGAGAACGGATTCGGTTATGCTCCTTACGGGCTTAACGGATGCAGTGAAAGCCTGGGCGCCACCAACTCTACATTGCTGGCCTACGCTTTCTTCAATGCTACCGGTAAATGGGCGACATTGTTCCCACTCACCCCCGATAAGGTGCTTAAGGCCCTGGGGAAGATATAAGGAGGTAATGAGATGAGAAAATTCGCTCATATAAACGCAACCACCATTGATGAGGCTGTCAACGCTTTAAAAGGCGGCAAGGCAGTGGTCAACGCCGGAGGTACCGACCTTATCGGAACGTTGAGAACCTATGTTCTGCCTGATAGCCTGTATCCCGAAACCGTCGTCAACCTCAAGAGCATCTCCCCCAGCCTGGACTACATAAAGGAAGACGGCGGAACCCTGAAAATCGGCGCCTGCACCCGGCTCGAGGACATCGCCAAGAGTTCGGTAGTCAAGGCAAAGTGGGCGGCGCTGGCAGAAGCGGCTCATAAAACTGCTTCACCGCATATCAGAGAGGCCGGCACTATCGGCGGCAATATCTGCCAGGTGAATCGCTGCTGGTATTTCAGGAAACACGACAACAGGTTCGATTGCATCCGCAAAGGCGGCAACATGTGCTTCGCCATGGCGGGTGACAACCGGTATCATTCCATCTTCGGTGCAGTATCAGCCTGTTTAGCCGTCAATCCATCCGATACCGCTCCTGCACTGGTAGTACTTAATGCTAAAATAGTCACCAACAAAAAGACTATCAACGCCGCTGATTTCTGGAAAGTAGCTGTTCCGGGCTCAACCGCACTTGAAGCGGATGAGATCGTTACAGAGATACAGGTGCCTGCGCCCGCATCAGGGGTCAAGACCGCTTTCATGAAGTATGCACAGAGAGCCTCTATTGATTTCCCTGTGGTCAACTGCGCAGCGGCCATCGGCGGCGGCGAGGCCAAGATCTGCCTGAACGCCGTGTACAATATGCCTTACAGCGTTACCAAGGCAGAAGAATCCATCAAAGGCAAAACTATTAACGACGCTGCTGCGGAAGCGGCTGCTACCGCAGGTGTTTCAACAGCTATGGCTATGCCCGCTAATGGATCGAATCCCGGCAACAAATGGAAGATTCAGATAGCCAAAACGTTAATCAAGAGGACTATACTGGCCTGCAAATAGAAGGTATCTGGCTATCTGCCAAGGATTCTATACGGCTTGATTAATGGAGTATAATTAATGCAAGTCGGGGGGAGCCGGAATTTAAACAGCCGGCTCCCCCGCTCCCGCCACCAGTATTCAGTATATGAACCGGAGATGATACCGATGGAAGAAAAATCTATCAGCCGCAGAGTTTGGTTCTATCGTATTCTGGTTATTCTGGCCTCCATCCTGATGGTAGTGTCATTCGCCTTGCCTTGGTGGACGATTAATTTTGATTTCTCGGATGTCAGCGCCAAAGGAATGGTTCAGATTTATGGTTATGGAATGAGACATACCGGGGCAGGGACTGTATATGTCGCTGATGATGCGACTCCGTTGTATCAAAACATTCTTGCATGGGCGTACATCGCTTTAAGCGCAGGCATTATAGCATTATGCTCTTTTCTAAAATCAAGATTAGTACAGCTGGCAGCCATAGCCGCGGGTCTGGTATATATCGTTTATGCTGTTATTACGGTGTACGTGGTGATTGCCGGGAGGGCTGAAAGCATAGGTTATGCCTTGTTTGGCCCCAGTACGGTGGTATACCCCGCAGGAAGAGATACCACCGTGATTTATGTTGCCGGTTTGAATACGGGTTACTATCTGGCTTATGCTGCCGGGTTGCTGGCTACTACTCTGGCTTTACTGCGCAGCTGGATAACCGGCAGATCGAAATGAAAATGGTATAAATTAAAACAACCTGAATCGAATCCCCAATTTTTAATTAGAAAGAATGAGGACTGAAAATGAGTAAACAATGGCAGGAAAAATATACCCAGTTAACCGATTATATTGCGCGCAATCCGCAATTGAGGCTGGACAATGATGTTATCGCCATCCCGCAGCCTGATCGCGCAGAATTTTATCAGCTTTTCAATGAAGTGCGGTCCACCTTTGTGACAGAAGAATATCCGCAATTGATTGAAGCCGCTAGGCCTTTGTGCCAGAATTTCATTAGCGCTGAGAAGGAATTGATCGTGAACCTGTCCCTGACTGAACTCATGCAGCCCTCGCAATTGCGCTGGTATATAGATGACCCCGTGGATGGACTTAGGCGCGTTCTGTACGACTCCTTGTTCGACCTGCTCAGGGGTAGAATCACTATTGAACAGTTCGGGACTTACGGAATAAGAAATATAAAAATATTGGAAAGAAAACTGAGGGCTCAGGGATACCATTTCTGGGTTGCATTGGCTCTGACAAACCTGTTAAAACCGGACAGGGTATTTACAGTTAATGTTGAGGTTGGAACGTCATCGGTGAACATCGCTGAGAAGGCGCTGGACAGTTTAAAGCCCGTGAGGGAACCACAAGAAACATATAGAATATCCATGGTGCATATACCTGCCGAAATATTTTCAGTTCCTGATTATATTGTCTATTCACAAAAATTGAAGAGCTATGTTGCTGTAAGGACTGAACCCGGCATGGCGACATGGACGGCCAAGAATCCCACCGACAACTATGAATGGAATACTATCGATCATGATATGATGCTGACGGAAGGGCTGGTTATCGTTAACATCAGCGATAATCTCAAAGATCTGGCGCTTATCAGGGACGCAGGGCGAATTATCAAACCCGATCTGGCGCTGGTCTGCCGGGATCCTGATGGCTGGTATGAGCAAGAGGGATTTGAAGAAATACCTTTTACCAGAGATATACTTAATCCCAGACTTGGTCTTCAGGTCATTTCCAGGTCTGAGGTACCCCGAGAATTCATTGACAGGTTAGCATATCAGGATGAACTTCAAAGGGTATCTGATGAAAAACATGCGGCAAGTATCGCTAAAATTGAAATTACCAATATAGGTTTTGACGCAGGCGCGCTAAACAAATATGTTGACATGCTTTCCACTGTTGTGAAGAAAAGTGTTAATTAGTATTGTTTAAACGACAATCACGACGTAAACCCGCGATATTACAGGCAAAATCAGCGTAATATAAATGTACGGTTTGCCGGTATCCGGTGAAGGCCTGTCATCCCTCTATCTTTTGTTATAACAGGGACGCCGGTATCGGCAATCCGCGGCAAACGTGGGAAATACGCGCAACGGAAAAGAGCTTCTGTAATAACAACGCTGTTTCGATCAATATTGAAACAGCATTATAAAAGGGTTTATCCATACAGGGTATGCGGAATTAGCTATATTACATAATATTGTAAGTATGCAAAACGCCTG
>CAYRSY010000072.1:0-7676 GCA_964427105.1 uncultured Dehalococcoidales bacterium | reverse complement strand
ATTGATATATAGCATCGAGGTTTGCTTGAAGGCAGGTCAGCCCGACCCGCGCGGAGCGGGCATTGCCCGAGGCATATACGACCTGGGCATCCATAAAAAGGATATTTCCGTCCGCGTCAGCGACATCTACTGGCTGGACGGCTCGATTAGTCCGGCTGAGTTGGAGCGCATAGCCCGTGAACTGCTGGTTGACCCCATCACGCAGGAATACAACTGCTCTCCCATACAGAACGGCGACAACGATGCGGTTCGCAACATCACAGTAACGTATAATCCTGGCGTAGCCGATCCGGTGCAGGAAACCGTGATGAAAGCCCTTTCGGACATGGGCATTGCCAGTGTGCATGCGGTCAGAACCGCACAGCACTACCGCATCGAGGGCAGGCTTAACGCAGGAGAACTGGATATTATCAAGGCAAGACTGCTGGTCAACCCCATAATCCAGCACACGGTAGATGAAACCCCCGGAGCCTTCCCGGCAAGCCCGACCTATGAATATAAACTGAAACATATAGACCTGCTGGGCGCAGACGGAGAACTGTTAACCCGGATAGGCCGCGAATACAGCCTGAGCAAAGAGGAAATCACAGCGGTCAAGGATTATTACGCCGGGCTGGAACGCAACCCTACCGATGCCGAAATGGAATCGCTGGGACAGACATGGAGCGAACACTGCGTACACAAGACATTCAAGGCCAAACTGGATTTTGAAGGCCAGACGATAGACAACCTTCTCAAATCCACCGTCATGAAAGCCACCAAAGAGCTTTCGCCGCCGTGGTGTTTGTCGGTATTCAAAGACAATGCCGGAGTCATAGATTTTGACGGCGACTGGGCCGTATGCTTCAAGGTGGAAACGCACAACCACCCCTCCGCCATCGAGCCTTACGGCGGGGCAGCCACAGGCGTGGGCGGCGTAGTGCGCGATGTGATGGGCACAGGGCTGGGCGCCAAACCCATCGCCAACACCGATGTATTCTGCTTCGGGCCGCCGGATCTGGATTTCACCCGTCTGCCTGCCGGCATGCTGCACCCGCGCCGTATATTCAAGGGCGTAAGGGCAGGCGTTGCCGATTACGGCAACCGCCTGGGCATACCCACGCTCAACGGAGCTATCTGCTTCGACGAGCGCTACACCGCCAACCCGCTGGTTTTCTGCGGCACGGTAGGACTTATGCCGCGCGATATGTCGCAAATGGGCAAACAAAAGCCGGGAGACAAGGTAGTGCTGGTGGGCGGTCGCACCGGGCGCGACGGCATACACGGAGTCACCTTTGCCTCGGAGCAGCTAACGAGAGATTCGACGGAGATGTCGTTCACTTCGGTGCAGATAGGCAACGCCATCGTGGAGAAAAAGGTCATAGACGGCCTGCTCAAGGCCAGAGACAAAAAACTGTTCTCGCGCATCACCGACTGCGGAGGCGGAGGACTTTCATCCGCCGTGGGTGAAATGGCCGAAGAAACCGGCGTAAAAGTCTATCTCGACCGCGTGCCGCTGAAATACGCGGGGCTTTCTTATTCCGAGATATGGATTTCGGAATCGCAGGAGCGCATGCTGCTGGCAGTGCCGCCCGCAAATGTCGATGAGCTTCTGCAAACCTTCGCTGAGGAAGGCGCCGAAGCCACTGTCATCGGCGAGTTCACCGACGATAAAAAACTGACACTGTATTATAAAGACCATACCGTCTGCGAACTGCAGATGGAGTTCCTGCACGGCGGACGCCCGCAGATGGAACTGGCCGCATCGTGGCAAAAACCGTCCCATCCCGAACCGGACATCAAACCGGCGGGAGATTATAACGACACGCTGCTAAAAATCATGGGCGCGTGGAACGTATGCAGCAAGGAATGGGTGATACGCCAGTACGACCACGAGGTGCAGGGAGCCAGCGTCCTCAAGCCTCTGGTGGGAGAGAACGAAGACGGGCCGGGCGATGCCGCCATCATAAAGCCTGTGCCGACTTCCCGCTGCGGACTGGTTATATCAAACGGCATCAACACACGTTACGGCGACGTTGACCCTTACTGGATGGCAGCGTCTTCCATAGATGAAGCATTACGGCAGGTTGTCGCCGTGGGCGGTTCGCTCGACAAGGCCGCTCTGCTGGACAACTTCTGCTGGGGCAGCGTCCGGGACAAACAGAGTTTGGGTGCGTTGATAAAGGCGGCTCAAGCCTGCCATGATATGTCGCTGGCATATAAAACGCCTTTCATTTCGGGCAAGGACTCTCTCAACAACGAGTTCGAACAGGAAGGCAAGCGCATCTCCATCCCTCACACTTTGCTTATATCGGCTCTGGCCGTCATGCCGGACGCCTCCAAAGCCGTCAGCATGGACTTCAAGAAGGCTGGAAATCTTGTCTATATTCTCGGCGCAACCTGTGACGAACTGGGTGGCTCGGAGTATTTCGCCCGTCTGGGCTACATAGGCAACAACTCTCCCCGAGTAAATCCTGAGACATCCTTCAAACTGATGAACAGCATCAGCCTGGCTACATCAAAAGGTCTGGTGCGTTCCTGCCACGACCTGTCGGAGGGCGGGCTGGCAGTGGCGCTGGCCGAAATGGCCTTCGCCGGAGGGCTTGGGGCAGAAGTCGCGCTCGACAAAATGCCGCAGGGAGAGGCCATACAGCGCGACGACGTGCTGCTGTTCTCCGAATCCAACAGCCGCTTCCTCGCCGAGGTCGAGCCGGACAAGCAGCAGGAGTTCGAGGAATTATTGAGAGGCAATGCCTTCGCGGTGGTAGGCAAGGTAACGGATGGCGACAGCCTTAAAATCAAGGGACTTAAAGGCAAATCGGTAATATCGCTGCCACTGAAAACATTAAAAGAGGCATGGCAGAAGCCTTTACGCTGGTAGGTAAAATTTAATATGGCTGAGGCGAGAATAACCCACAGCTTTCACCCTCCCGCCTGTCTCTCTTCTTCCCGCTATGCTGGACAGGCAAGGGAAAAAGATAAATCCCCTCTCCCTTGAGGGGAGAGGGCAAGGGTGAGGGTGATACAAACCTTACCAGTTTCTCCCTTTCGTAAAGGGAGATTAAGAGGAATTTAGGAGCTTTGGACAAAGGAATCTCCCATTTGGGGAGGGGGTAACTGATAAATATGAACAACGTAAACGTCTTGATATTGCGCGCGCCCGGCATCAACCGCGAAGAGGAAACGGCAGCGGCTTTCCAGCAGGCAGGCGCTTCTACCCAGCTTGCCACCATCAATCAGGTTGCCGGTGCCGCTTTCCGCTTCTCCGATTATCAGATTGTGGTCTTTCCCGGCGGTTTCGCCTACGGCGACGATCTGGGCGCGGGCCGCGTGCTGGCAAGCGAACTTAACCTCAAGCTGCGGGATGAAATGCAGCCGTTCATAGATAAAGGCGGTCTGGTGCTGGGCATCTGCAACGGCTTCCAGACGCTGGTAAAAGCAGGCATACTCCCCGGCCCCATGTCCAAAGGGCAGACGGTTACGCTGACCAACAACGATTCCGGCAAATTTGAGTGCCGCTGGGTATATCTTACCGCCAATCCTGAAAGCAAATGCGTTTTCACGCGCGGCATAGAAACTATTTACGTGCCGGTGGCTCACGGCGAAGGCAAGCTGGTAGCCCCGCCAGATGTAGTGGATAAGCTGGATGCGGCGCTGTATTACACCGATGCCAAAGGCCGGCGCAGCGCCGGATACCCGTGCAACCCTAACGGCTCCGTTAATGACATTGCGGGAATCACGGACGAAACCGGACGAGTGTTCGGCCTCATGCCCCACCCCGAAGACCACATCCGCGCCACGCACCATCCACGCTGGACTCGCGGCGAAGCTAAAGAGACTGAACTCGGCTCCGCAATCTACAAAAATGCCGTCAACTGGGTAAAAAGCCTGTAATACCGAAACCATGACCCGACAATCCATAAAAGCTTTCTCCCTTTGGAAAGGGGAGACTAAGAGGGATTCTTTCTGATTTACCACTAACATCCAGATGGAGGGCAGGTTCAACCACAAGCGCACAACAATGGCAGTTGCCATGCTGGAGGCCAGAGAGGCTGGCCGAAGCATCTGGCGGGGAGAGGCGTGCCCCCCTCCTGTGGTCCTCACGCTCGGCAGGCTTGCTCAGGACGACAACGGCAAGTTGGCAGGGGAAAAGAAATCCTGTTGTTTTCCTCTTTGGGGATAGCCTTTCCTTAAACCTCGACAAATCGAGGCAAAGGAAGGGATTAAGGGAGATTCTTAACGCATGAACTCCATCAACGCTGGAACATCGAGAGCCAGACGATTCTTCTCTGGCGTTCTTGAAATTATGGAAACAGCCGTTCTGACAAGCATCGCCATACTCATGCTGATTTTCGTTTTTGTCCTGATGGTAATCGGATTGCTATACCTGATGCCGAGGTATCCACAGATTCCCTCTTCATGGTTCTGGCCTATAATATGGATAGTAATGGGATTGATAGTGGTTAATCTGGCAGGGCTTTTGTGGTGGTGGGGACGGGCGATCAAGGCGAGAGAAGAGATCGACAGGCTGGTAGATTAAAAGGCAATTTATTTACCTAATATCATACGCTTCAGATCTTCCCAGAATGAGGGATGCTCACGCTTTCTCTTGTAATGCAAAGGTTTCTTGGAGGAAATGGGTTTATCGTGTTCAATATCATAAGGTGAACGGCTATAGTCTCCCCATCCGCCATCATTCATGTAGCCACTATCGCGAGAGGCATCGTATTTTAGCACCTCATTATGCCAAAGAGTATGTCTTAGTTCTGGTTCACTAAATATCGCTTTGCACTCACTATTCTGGCATTCAAATTTGTTGTCTTTAACATTCCAAAAGAGGCTTGTTTGGTTGCATTGGGGGCATACTTTTAACTCAGTAGGATTTTCTATCTTGATAGGCGTTCTATTGTACTTAGGGCAATATGTATAACAAGATTTGTTAGGCAGTTTGTCACTCAGATATTGAGTGCATGTTTTACAAGTTGAAGGCATAGTATCCATGCAGTTAATTATAATCTCATTGTCAATTACAAACAGCTAACTTTCAGATCGACGCACTACTTCGCCCCCCCATCCTTGACAAACCCCACCCCCGTCCGCCAAAGGCGGATTTTTCAGGGAGACAAAAATAGAGGGGCAGCCGCCCCTCTTAAATCCATTCCTCTTACTTGTCCTTTTTGAACAGCCAGTTGCGCATGACCAGCGGCGGCAGTATGGTCGTGATAAGACTCATAAGGATAATCGCGGCATACACTCCCTGATCGATAAGCCCCTGATTCAACCCTATCAGGGCGATAATCATGGCGACTTCTCCTCTGGGTACCATGCCCACGCCGATAATCAGCGAATCCTTGAAGCTGGTCTTTTGCGCTAGCGCAGGCAGGCCGCACCCGATAACTTTGGTGAGAATAGCCACAGCCGACAGGACGATGACAAACCAGACAAGGTTGGCCGTCACATAGTGCAGATCCATTATCACGCCCAGCGACACGAAGAAGATGGAGGCGAATATTATTTGCAGGTGCTCCGCGCCTTCCCGGAATATATGCCCGCGTTTGAGATGAACGCCCGCAAACGATACACCCGCCAGAAACGAACCGATGATGGCCGAAAGCCCCATCAGTTCAGCCGCCAGCGCATACAGGAAGGCCACCATGATGGCGAAAATGAAAATGGATTCGGGGTATTTGCAGCACAATTTGGTATTATCAAGACGCACAATAATCCTGGCAAAGAAGAATTTGCCGACCACTATTCCCAGAGCGATAAAGGCTATGGCTTTCAAGGCTGTTATCCCCACTGTCCCGAAAGACAGCGCACCGGACACAAGACCTTCGGAAATCGATAAAGCCAGCAGGGCCAGAACGTCATCGATCACGGCTACGCCGATGATAGCTTTGGCGGCTTCGGTTTGCAGCTTGCCCATCTCGCGCAAAACATTGGCCGTGATGGCGATACTGGTAGCCGTTAAAGCAGTGCCGATGAAAACAGAGGCGTTGAAATCGAAGTGAAACAGCCTGGAGATAAAAAACCCGCCCAGAGCAGGCAAAATAACGCCGAACAGGCCGATAACCAGATACTTGGGCTTGGCTATATCATTGATGTTGAACTCAAGGCCGATAGTGAAAAGCAGTACCACGGCTCCCAGATGCGCCAGCGTGGACACAAAATCGGTATAAGTCACCCATCCCAAAAGGCTGGGGCCTACCAGAATGCCGGCCAGGATAATACCCACCACCGCCGACTGGTTGATCCGGTGGGCTATCAGATACCCTCCCAGAGCCACGAACATTAGAAGGCTCATCTGAAGTTCAGTGTTTGTTAAGAGTGATTCCATTAACTCCTGTGCTCCTTGTGGATTTTTTGAGAAACCGGTTCTCGAAACGGCTGGATTGATGACTGTAACTGATCAGACTGATGTTAGAAATATCAAATGGTTATGCCTATTTTATAGTTATAGGCTAAAATAGGCAAATACTGCCATGAAAAGCCTGGATCCTAATATCTAAATTCAAAATATAAAACGTTTTGAGCCCATGTAATTTTGCCTCTGGCGCTCATTCTATAGCAGATGATTTCCTATTTGAAATATCAACCAAAGCAAATGACATTTGTTCTCCCCACCCCCCTTGACAAACCCCACCCCTCCCCTTAACTTTATATCAAGAGGGCTAAAATATGGATGAAAAGCAGCAACCCTGGGAATATGAAATAGAGGAACTGGCGCACCGCGACTCGTGGCGCATGTTCCGCATCATCGGAGAGTTCGTCGAGGGGTTCGACGCTTTGAACGGAGTAGAGCCTGCCGTCACTATCTACGGCTCGGCGCGTGTTCTCGACTCCAGTGATAACCTTTATGTAAAGACAGAGGAAATCGCCTGTCGCCTCGCCAAAGAGGGCTTTTCGATATTCACCGGCGGCGGCCCCGGCGTCATGGAAGCCGCCAACAGAGGAGCTATAAGAGGCAAAGCCCGCTCCATCGGCCTCAACATCAGGCTGCCGCATGAGCAAACTCCCAACAAGTATATTACTACCTCTATCAGTTTTAGATATTTCTTCGTGCGCAAGGTCATGCTGGTAAAATACGCCAGCGCCTTTATCTTCATGCCCGGCGGCCTGGGCACGCTGGACGAGATGACAGAGGTGCTAACTCTTATCCAGACGCGCAAGATAAAACCCTTCCCCGTGATACTGGTAGATTCAGAGTACTGGAAGGGACTGCTGGACTGGCTGAAAAATACTTCTATGGCGCAGGGTTTTATAGCAGAGGAGGATATGAAGCTGCTTCGCGTCTGCGACACGTCTGACGAGGTTCTGGATGCCGTTCATAAATGGCAGTGCAAAAAGGAACTGGGCGGCAGGAGAGCTATCTGCCCGTGACTGACACCTGCGCGGCAAAAGGCATTGAACCCTCCAGCCGGCGTAATCAGAGAATGCTGCTGGGAGCGCTTTTCGGACTTTCGGCAGCCGACGGTTTCATTACGCGCTTCATAATCACCGAAGGGCTGGGCAGAGAGGGCAACCTGTGGCTGGAACAACTTTCTTCAAGCGACGCCCTTATAGTCGTAAAAATACTGGCGGCAGGGCTTGCGGCGTACCTTTTATGGCAATTGTATTCCCGTAAGCCAAAGCTGATACAGGGAATCACGGCAGCATTTGTCTTCTTCTATACGCTGGTGGTTTTCTGGAACAACGCC
>CAYRSY010000071.1:0-7786 GCA_964427105.1 uncultured Dehalococcoidales bacterium | reverse complement strand
CAATCAGTTTCTCTCCTGTAATCCAGTTCTTTCCTTTTTACTCTCTCGCCCGCCCAAGAACATCATTTCAACTTTACTCTCTCCCCCTCACGAGGGGGAGAGTCCAGAGAGAGAGCGTGGCGGGAGAGAGTCTGGAGAGAGGGCGCGTAAGGAGAGATTAAGAGAGATTTAAGTGACCGGGTTCAATAAGAATCCCTCCGCATTTCTTTTTTCCAGCGTGTTCTCCCACCCTGTCCTCTCGCATCCGAAATAAAAGTCCTGTTACCATGTAATACCCCTAACCTTTCTGCGTATAATACGTTAGATAGTATTGCAAGATATAAAGAGATAACATTATTACGCTTTGAGGAGGCTTCAGATGAAAAGGGTTTTACTGGTTTTTGCGGCTTTGCTGCTGCTGATAGTATCCGCAGCCTGTTCCAACGATGAAACAGCCAGCAGAGATTCTGATGATTACTACGGCTATGATTCCTATCCTGCCATGACAACCTCGCCGGGTTACGGCGACAAATACAATGCGCCTGCTCCCACTATTACAGTTACACAATCGGCAGCATCTTCCGAGTCCAGCGGCACCGTAATTACATTATCCACCCTGCCGGAAGACCGCATGATAGTGCGCACCGGCAACATGTCTATTGTGGTTAATGACATTGACGCCACGCTGAGCGCCATAAGCCAGCTGGCCGATAGCAACGACGGCTATGTGGTATCTTCCAACACATGGAAGAATGGCGAAAGCGTGTACGGCTCCATAAGCATACGGGTAGCCGCAGGCAAATATGACACGGCCCTGGCCGCCATCAGCCAGATGGCTGTTGAGGTAACCTCGCAGAGCACCTCCAGCGAGGATGTGACAGCGGAATACGTTGACCTCAGTGCGCAGTTATCCAGCCTGGAGGCCACCGAAGAACAGCTTCTGCTCATCATGTCCAGAGCCACCACTGTGGAAGATACTCTGGCAGTTCAGGCACAGCTTACCAAAATCCAGACCCAGATCGAGCAGATAAAGGGCCGGATGCAGTACCTGGAAAAGACATCTTCCACTTCACTTATAACAGTAAGCCTGTCTCAATCCAAACTCGGAGTCAGCTTTACCGCCAGTTCCGTCAATGCCAAAACAGGCAATGAGCTGCACTTCAATCCCAATGTGGCCGGCGGCTTCACGCCTTACAGCTATGAATGGAACTTCGGAGACGGCAAAACCAGCACCGAGTCCAACCCGACCCACGCCTATGCCAAAGCAGGAGAATACACCGTAAGCCTGAAGATAACCGATGACCGCGGCAACACCGTGACCGAAACCCGCGAAACCTACATCAGGATAACCCAGGGCGGCTGGAGTATCGGCGGAATAGCCAGCGGCGCATGGAACGCACTGCTGTGGCTGGGGCGCGGACTGGTAAGCCTGGTTATTATCCTGGCCGTTTTCAGCCCTGTAGCGCTTGTAATCTGGCTTATCATCTGGCTGGCGCGCCGCAAGAAGGTAAAAACAGCCTGAATCCAAAAGCCTGACGATTGCAGAATTTGAAGCAATAAACCGGATTTATACAAACACCCCTCCCTCCTGAAAGGGACTCAGCCCACAGCCGTGGCTGGGTCCCTTTTTTAATTCCGGACGCTGGTTTTTTATCCCGTATTGATTTTTTAGACAAAAGTGTATAGCATAATATAAAAGTAAAATCTTTGTATATATTCAGGAGAGAAGCTGCCGGCATATGGAAATCGAAGAAGTACATAAAAATACCAAGCTAATGTATGCAGGAAAACCCTGGAACGTGGAGAACGCCGAGTTCGTCAAACCCGGCAAAGGCCGCGCTATTTACCGCCTGCGCCTCAAGAGTCTGCTCGACGGCAGCGTTCTGGACATCACCTTCCATTCGGGAGAGAAGGTGGATGAAGCCAGCATCTCCAATCAGGAAATGCAATACCTCTATCAGGAAGGCGACCACTACGTGTTCATGAACACGCAGAACTTCGAGCAGACATTCGTAAGCGAAGCCCAATTGGGAGATAAAATCCACTTCCTTAAAGAAGGCACTCTGGTCAATGTGCAATTGCTGGACGAGCGTCCGATCGACATTACCATACCCACTTTTGTAGAACTGGCGGTCATCGAAACCGGAACGGCTATCAAAACCGCAACCGTAACCGCACAGAACAAATCGGCCAAGCTGGAAACAGGCTATTCTATGGACGTCCCGTCCTTCATCAAGGAAGGCGACGTGCTGAAGATAGACACCCGCACCGGCGGATATGTGGAAAGAATCACCACCAAGAAGTAGCCTATGGCGGCTGAACGTGAGCGCCTGGCAAAAATTGGAAGGAACCTCAAGCGCCGCGCACTGATATACGACCTCGCCCGCGATTTTTTCCGCGGGCGGGGTTTTTTAGAGGTGGAGACGCCCACGCGCGTGCCGGTTATTGCGCCGGAGATAAACATCACCCCGGTCCAGAGCGAAGGCTGGTATCTTGTTACCTCGCCGGAACTGCACATGAAGCGGCTGCTGGCGGCCGGATTCGAGCGCATATTCCAGATAAGCCATTGCTTCCGACAGGGAGAGCGCGGCAGGCTGCATAACCCGGAATTCAGCCTGCTGGAATGGTACAAGACAAATGCCGGATGCATGGACATGATGAGCGACACGGAGCAACTGGTGACATTTCTTGCCGACAAGCTCGGACTTGGCAGCAGTATCTGCTATCAGGGGCAGGAAATAGACATGAGCCCGCCCTGGCAGCGTTTGAGCGTCAGGGAAGCCTTTCTCAGGAGCGCAGGATGGGATCCGGCAGCCAATTACGATAGTGACCGTTTCGATCATGACATGGCCGCGCTGGTGCAGCCGCAACTCGATATTAGCCGGCCGACCATACTGATGGAATACCCTGCTCCCGCCGCCTCTCTGGCGCGGCTCAAGAAGAGCGATCCGCGTGTGGCCGAGCGGGCAGAGGTTTTCATCGGAGGGCTGGAACTCGCTAACGCATACAGCGAGCTTACCGACCGCGAAGAGCAGCGCAGACGCTTTGCAGATGAGATAGAGCAGATAGACCGCGAACAGTCAAGAAAAATGGAGATGCCGGAATCATTCATCGAAGCCGTAGGATACCTGCCTGAATGCGGTGGCATCGCTCTGGGCATGGAACGGCTGGTAATGCTGCTTTGCGACGCAGCTTCGATAGACGAGGTAACGGCATTCACTGTGGAGAATATATGAGCACACTGGCAAAAGCAGACATACTGGCGCTGATTATGAGCGAACCGCCATTGGTGGAGTGTTATCTCGACCTCGAAAACCAGTTACAAACAAACGGATTCGATCTCAGCCTGCGTACCGTTTCCGTCTTCACTTCGGGCGGAAAACTGGCGATGGATAACCGCAACCGCGTCCTTTCACAGCAGGAGAAACTGGAATTCGGCGGGGATGGAATGCTACACCTCGCCCCCGGCGCTTACAGTATCACGTATAATGAGGTGGTACATCTGCCCAAAGACGTTATGGCGCTGGGATTATCGCGTTCCAGCCTGCTGCGCTGCGGCGCCAGCCTGCATACCGCCGTATGGGATGCCGGATACTCAGGGCGGTCAGAGTCGCTTCTGGTGGTACACAATCCGGCGGGGCTTTATCTGGAAAAGGACGCGCGTGTGCTGCAACTGGTTTTTTCCAAATTGACGGGGAAGAGCGAAGGCTATAAGGGAATATACCAGGGAGAGAATACGGGCTAGACTACCACGCTGAGAGCCGCCGGCAGTATCTGGAAAGTGACCGGCCCCTCTCCGACAATCTCTCCGTCAGCCTGAAGCAGAATGCGTTTGTCGCATTCTATCGTCACCCGTTCCGCCTTTTCCATGCGCACCTTTGGATGGGTTACATGAGTCCCTTTATATACACGGGGAAACACCTGTAAAAGCTCGGCTTTCCGTACATCGCCAAGCGTGACAACGTCGAATTTGCGGTCATTCAATTCAGCCTGCGGAGCGATCTTCATGCCGCCGCCGAAGTAAGCTCCATTGGTAACGACCACGCTCAGAACACGCCTTGATTCCTCACGGCCATCGATATTCAGGCGGACATCCTTATTGCGGTACGCAGGCAGGTTTTTCAACAGGGAAAGAACAAAGGGAATGGTATTTCCCATAAAACGCGGAACTTTCTTGCTGCCTGCGGCCACCTCGGCATCGAAGCCCACGCCGGCGCTGTTTATGAAGAAACGGCTGGCAGGTTTGCCGTTGTTCATATATTCAATCAAACCGACATCTATCAGGGAACGGCGTTCTCCTGTTACGTTATGGCAGGCGCCTATATAATCTCTGGGAATACCAAGTGATCGGATGAGGTCATTGCCCGTGCCAGTGCCGACGATACCCAAAATAGTAGTATAGGCGTTAGTGGAATTTAAAAGCCCGTTGGCCACCTCGTGAATGGTGCCGTCGCCTCCTACGGCGACCAAGAAACGGTAGCCATCGCTGGCAGCCAGGCGCGCCAACTCAGAGGCATGCCCTGCACCCTCGGTGTACTGAAAATCAAACGATAATCCGTTCTGTCGAAGCAGGCTTTGAATACCAGGCCACTGGCGGTAGGTAGATTTATTAGTGCCTGCCACCGGATTTACGATTACCTTGGCGTGTGTTTTCGCCATCTATTTCTCTATACGGTAAAACAGTACTATTATACCATGCAGCGCAAGAGCTTAATCCATGAACACTATTGTGTCAGAGGGTTTGGGCAACTGCTCGAACTCTATTCCGGCATCGCGGAACATGGATTTAAAAGAATCGTCGGCATAATTGCCGAAGCTGACATAGCGCTTGATTCTGGCATTGGTAAGCATCTTGGCGCACAGCACGCACGGTGTATGCGTACAATAGACAGTCGCTCCTTCAAGGCTTACGCCATGCAGCGCCGCCTGAATAATGACATTTTGTTCCGCATGCACGGCGCGGCATATCTCGTGGCGCGTGCCGGAGGGGATGCTTTGCTCGTTGCGCAAACAGCCAAGCGTCAGGCAGTCTTTAAGTCCAGCGGGAGCGCCGTTATACCCTGTAGAGAGTATGTGCTTGTCACGCACTGCCACTGCGCCCACATGATGGCGCAAACAGGTAGAACGCTCCGCCACTACGGCGGCTACCTTGAGGAAATATTCGTCGGAAGGAGGGCGGGTCAAGAACGTTTCTCCATGGCGGAAATACACTTTTTGGTTTCTTTTTCCAGATCTTTGAGCGAACCTTCGTTGATAAGGGTAAAATCGGCCATGGCGATAGGGCCGCCTTTATTAAGGTTGATTATCTCGGCCTCGTCGCGGCTGTAAGCCTCTTCCAGAGTCAAAGAGCGCACAGGGCGTTTGGAGAGACGGGCATAGCGCGTAGCGGGAGAGGAACAAACCGCCACTACGCGGAAACTCTGGTGATAGTAATTGCTGAGGAACATGAACTCTTCCCACGAGTAAAGGCCATCGACCACAACAGAAGAAGTTTTAATCGCCAGGTCTATCTTTGCCAGATTGAGCATGGCATAAGCTTCCATGCCGTAACGCTGGCGCAGCGATTCGCGCATGTGACGCTCGTTTTCTTCATTTACCGGCAGTCCCTGCTTTTTAAGTTCTTCGTCAGTGACATCGCCGAAGCGTATCCGGCTGAATCCCTTGTCTTCAAATACATGCGAAACTTCAGATTTCCCGGCGCCAGCCATGCCTACAATGGCTACAACAAACATAGGACTCCTTAACGCGTTTAATTGGACAATTATAGGCCAAAGCTGCGTTAAAAACAACGCTAATCTATAATTGTTTATCTACTAAACTATATTTCTACGTAGTTTTTCAGGCTGCAGCGGGTCAAAAGGTCAATAATAATGAGCTTTCCGGGTCTGACAGGCATTAATTTATATTGCTAGTATTCCACTAATAATGAATTGCAAAAAACTAATTTCCCATAAGATACGTAGATTTTCCTGAATTTTGCATGTCTACAGGGTTTTGACCGAAGAATATCGCAATAAAAGGATATCGACTTGTCATATAAAGCGCCGGACATCGCCTGCAGCAAGATCAATGAGGATGATTTCCGTGGATACTACCTCAAAAACGACAGCGTTCAAGCCAGAATAGGCATCGCCCTGTTCATGGCACCTGCCGCCCTGTTTATATTCAAGGACTTTGATTTTTTTGGATTATCACTGATGTTCTACGGGCTGATTGCCCTGAGAATCTGCCTTATCTCAACCTGCCTATGGCTGATATACAAGCTCGGTAGAATCGAGTCCTATCAAAAGTATGACAAATATCTCTTTGTCGCAGGGCTGGCTGTTATCGCTATTACAGCCTTGATAAACCTTTCCCGTCCTTCCGATTATTACCTGTTTATGATACTGGATATGTCGGTAATAGCAATAATCTACACCATAATCCCCACAAAACTGGTTAACCAGCTTGTTCTGGGCACTTTATTTACGACAATCGATATCCTGAACTTTTTATTTACGCGGGACGAGTCGATTCATGCCATGTTCGTTACCATAATTCCCGGTTTATTGCTGGTTAACTGTGTGGGCATTACATCGTCCTGGCTGCTGCAAATCTTCAGACGGAGACAATTTGCCGCCCAAAGCGAACAGGAAAACGCGCGGAAAAGCCTGGCAGCGCTGACACTTCAGCTTCAAACCGCCCAGGCTGTATCCAAGGTGGGAAGCTGGACATATTTCCCTGAGAACAACGAAGTTGCCTGGTCCGACGAAATGTATCATATTTACGGCGCTGAACGCGCCGGGGGAAAAACAGAGCTGGACGATCACGCCCGTTTCATGAGTCATGAAAACTGGGACAACATGCGCAGTGCCATTGCCAAAACGGTAGAAACGGGAATCTCTTATGAGATGGAAATGGAGATTACACGCCCCGACAAAACAAGTAAAACAGTTTTGTCACGCGGACAGCTTATGCGCTCTCCGGCAACAGGCGAGCCGATGCTTATCGGCACCTCTCAGGATGTAACCGACCTCAAGTGCAAAGAAAAAATAATCGAGGCTTCGCTCAGGGAGAAGGAAACCCTGCTGAAAGAAATCCAGCACCGCGTAAAAAACAACATGCAGGTCATATCCAGCCTCCTCAGCATGCAGTCGCAATTCGCCTTTGACGAAAGAGACGCGCGCATGTTTCAGGACAGCCAGGACCGTATCCGTTCCATGTCGCTGGTCTATGACCAGCTGTATATGTTCCGTGACCTTGCCGAAATAAATCTCAATGCATACATACACGAGCTGGCGGTCAACCTTATAAACTCGCACACCCGGAACGCCAACGGCATCTTGTCCCGTATAGAAGTGGATGACATCAATGTCAATATGGACATAGCTATACTTTGCGGACTGATTTTAAACGAACTTGTCACCAACTCGCTGAAACATGCTTTTCCCGACAACAAGAACGGCAGCATCTTTATATCCATGCGCAAAGACGGGAATATGTTGGACATCATCATTTCCGATGACGGCATCGGGATTCCCGAAGGCCTCGACGTTTCCGCCAGCCCTACCCTCGGCATGACCCTGCTGCACACGCTGGGAGAGCAGTTAGGCGGCAGGGTGGAATTCAAAAACGACAACGGCACCGTTTTTCACTCCCGTTTCTGCCTGAGCCCGGCAGGCTAAATCTTGTGCATACCGGTTTTGGTTGATTTTTCTTGTTTCCGTTTGTTTGGTTTATTGCCGAACCGTCTTCCGGCTTTCCAGAACCGGATTTCAGACTATAGCGCCTGCCCGCGAATACAATCTCATCATACCGCACAGGATTT
>CAYRSY010000070.1:0-8023 GCA_964427105.1 uncultured Dehalococcoidales bacterium | reverse complement strand
CACCCTCTCTCCAGTCTCCCCCATCGAGGGGGAGAAGAAGAACGGAATCAGTAACTGAAGCTGGATTGTCGGGACAAGCCCGGCAATGCCGCATAAATAAAGGAGAACGATATGAAACCGACCAAGATCACCATCATCGGCGCAGGCAATGTAGGAGCCTCGCTCGGCCAGCGCCTCATAGAAAAAGACTTTGCCGACGTGGTACTGCTGGACATCGTGGAAGGACTGCCGCATGGCAAGGCTCTGGACATTATGCAGTCCGGCGCAGTCATCGGCTTCAAGCACCGCATCAGCGGCACCAACGATTACGCCGACACAACCGGCTCCGACATAGTGGTCATCACCTCCGGCATCGCCCGCAAGCCCGGCATGTCGCGCGAAGACCTTATGAAGATAAACACCGGCATCGTCAGCGATGTCGTCAGGAACGTGGCAAAGCACTCGCCTGACTGCATCATCATCGTGGTGGCCAACCCCGTCGATGCCATGACCTGGGTAGCATATAAAACCAGCGGTTTTTCGCGCAACAAGGTGATAGGCCTCTCCGGCGTGCTGGACGGCGCGCGCCTGGCAACCTTCATCGCAGAGGAATGCAACGTGCCCGTCACCGACGTCACCTGCAATGTCCTGGGCGAACACGGCAGCAACATGCTGATATTCCCGCAGCTTTCCAGAGTGAAAGACAAGCCCATCACACAGCTTCTGGACAAGGAGACTATCGACAGGCTCATCCAGCGCACCATCAACGGCGGCGCCGAGATAGTCGGACTGCTTAAAACCTCCAGCGCCTTCTATGCCCCTTCGGCGTCTGTGGCGCGCATGGTGGAGGCCATCGTCAAGGACAGGAAAGAGCTGCTGGTATGCGCCACGGTTCTGGACGGCGAATACCACGTCCGCGATACCGTTATGGGCGTGCCGGTGCTGCTCGGCAAGGGCGGCATACAGCAGGTTATCGAGCTCAGGATGAGCCTGCGCAAAGAGGAAATGCAGATACTGGAAGATTGCGCCCTGGGCATCAAGAAACAGATAGAGTCCATCGCTCTTTAGGATACGGGGTAATGGTCGGCGGCGGCTCGAAGAAAGATTATAACATCGCCGAAAGGCGCTTGTGGCAGGATGCGGATGCCATTCTTTCGCAAATCGGGCTGCTGCCCGGCTCCACTCTGGTTGATATAGGCAGCGGAGACGGCTATTTCTCCATACCCGCCGCCCGCATGGTCGGCGACACAGGCAAAGTTTATGCGCTCGACATGAGCGCCGAAAACCTTTCGGGGCTGGAAGAAGCTATCAGGGGAAACGGCCTGTCCAATATCCATGCCGCTGTCGGCAACGCCGAAACCACCCTTCCCTGCGAGGGATGCGCCGACTTCGTGCTGATGGCGAATGTCTTGCACGACTTCGAAAACCCCGTTGCCGCCCTCAGGAACGCCCGCCGCATGCTAAAGCCCGGCGGCATGCTGGCAGACCTCGACTGGAAGAAGGAAAAAGACCAGATGCACGGCCCGCGTTTCGAAAAACGCTTCGACCAGCAGAAGGTGGCGGGGCTTATGGAGGAGGCGGGATTCAAGGTTATGTCGAGTGCGCTGGTAGGGCCGTTCCACTATCTGATTATCGGCGAGGCTTCGTAACTTCTTGTCATTCTGATTCCGCCATAAGCGTATGAAAAATCCCGGGGCGGAGAGGGGAAACTATCCCCCTCACCCAGTTTCTCTCCTATATCCAGCTATTTCCGTTTTACTCTCTCGCCCGCTTCAGGCGGGAGAGAGTCTGGAGAGAGGGCGTGTAAGGAGAGATTAAGAGAGATTTAGTCTGTGGTCATCTGTACATCGCCCGCTCTTGTCATTCTGGAACACAGCGAAAAATCCTAGAGAGGGGCGGCGTTGCCAACTCCCCCCTCCCTGAGGTTCTCACGTCGTCCCGATTGCATCGGGACTCCTCAGAACGACAACTCTAATATCATGGAAGGGGAATTTGTCCTCTATCGGGCAACAAGAAAAAACCATATAACGCTTGACGTTTAACGTAATCCGTTATAGAATATCCCCGTGATAATGACTTTCCGAGATGATGAGACCGGGAAGGTCTTCCAGCGCCTGAAGTCGAAGAAACTGCCGCCGGACATACAGCAGGCGGCGCTGCGCAAATTACGAATGCTGCACAATGCCTGCAATATCAACGACCTGCGGATCCCGCCCGCCAACCACCTGGAAAAACTCACGGGAGAACGCGCCGGACAATACAGCATACGCATCAACGACCAGTGGCGCATCTGCTTTGTCTGGGAAAAGAATAACGCCTTCGATGTCGAAATCACGGATTACCACTAGGGGGACAAGAATATGAATATGGATAACACCAAACTGGCTCCGGTGCATCCCGGAGAGGTGCTGCTGGAGGAGTTTCTCAAGCCAATGGGACTCAGCCAGAACGCGCTGGCGCTTAAAATCAGCGTCCCCGCCCGCCGCATCAACGAGATCGTGCTGGGCAAGCGCCGCATCACGGCGGGTACCGCCATCCGCCTGGCACACTATTTCGGCACTACGGCAAAATTCTGGATGGGGCTGCAAGCGGACTACGATCTGGATATAGCAGCAGACGAGATGGGCGAGGACTTCGGATATGGAGTTAAAACACATGCGGGAACCGCATAGGGGGTTAAGGTTATGTCGAGCGTGGTGGTGGGGCCTTTCCACTATCTGATTATCGCCGAGGCTTCTTAGCTTCTTGTCATTCTGATTCCGCCATAAGCGGATGAAGAATCCCAGGGCGGAGAGGTCGTATCCGCACCACCCCTCCCTGAGGTTCTCACGTTCGTCCCGATACAATCGGGACTCGCTCAGAAAGACAAACCGAAAATATTTTTTGTCCTTCCCCTCAACCGATTAAATGTAGGGGCGATTCATGAATCGCCCGCTTATTCGTTTTCGTAAAAAACAGGCATTTTGAGCGAAACAACCCCGATTTTTCAGGCACGAGCTACGCATATAATTGTTTTTAACCCTCGAATCATTCGTTCCGGCAATTTTGCCCACCTTCGCCTTATTAAACACGGCTTAATCCTGCTTTAAAGTGCCTTCGGGCTGTTCGTTTCGGCAAAACCGGAATTCACGGCATTCCCGTTCCCCTCCGCATTTCCGTCCGCAAACTCATCCTCTAATTCAGCAATGACATCCACCAGAATCTGCTTAAGCTCATCCGGAGACTCTTTAGCATGTTTAACCGGCGGACGGCTGGCTTTGACGGCACGGATCAAGGCGGAGAGGGCTTTCAATAAAACACCGAAATTTTCTGGAGCGACTTTAATGATGGTGTTTATTTTAGCACGCAGGAGGGCTATTTCGTCTTCCAGATCGGCTTCGCGCGACGCCTTTGCGTATGCGCGGCGCTGGACTGGTGTAGGCACACGGGAGTAGTAGCCGTGCTTGCGGGCGTTCTGGTTGCCGAGGGGAGCGCCTGGACGTTTTGCCTGTTGTTTTCTTTCTTTCATGGGGATATAATAGCACAGGTGTTCTTAACTAGATATAGTTGATTGTCACCAAAGCGCTATTGTGGTAGCTCTAGATTGCGACTTGCGCGAAGCGGTATAATAAAGGCCATTTAAGAATAAACGAGCAAGATAAATGCCCACATATGATTTTAAGTGTCTATCAAGTAGAGATTTTGAAGAACTCGTTAGAGACTTGCTACAACCAGAATTAAAAGTCACGATTGAAACTTTCAAATCTGGAAAAGACAAAGGAATCGACTTAAGATATGCTTCGCCCATAGGAGAAACCTGTATAATTCAATGCAAACACTTCGCAGAAAGCGGCTTCAAAGGACTAATTCGGGAATTAAAAGAAGCAGAATTGAACAAAGTGCAAGCTCTTTCCCCAAGCAAATATATACTTTGTACATCTGTGCCACTTAGCCCCCAGAATAAAGATGAAATAGTGTCCATATTTGATCCATTCATAAAAAGCACATCAGATGTGTTAGGTCAAAATGATTTAAATAACTTGTTGGGGAAATACCCTAAAATCGAAGCCGACCATTATAAATTATGGCTTTCAAGTACCCCTGTTTTGACCAGAGTACTAAAAAATGCTGCCAGTGTAAAAACCACGTTTCACGTAAATAAGATTATCGAAAAGCTCCCTCTCTATGTTCACACTAAAAGCTTCAATGCCGCATCAAAAATCTTATCCGAGCAACAATTCATCATTATTTCTGGTATCCCCGGAATTGGAAAAACAACCCTCGCCGAAATGCTTATATATCTATATTTAAGTAAAGATTTCGCTCTTATACCTATAACAGAAAATATAAAAGAAGCCTTCGACTTGTTCGACCCCACACAACAACAAATTTTTTATTATGATGATTTCCTCGGCAGAACCATCCTGCAAAGTCATTTAGGTAAAAACGAAGACGCCGAGATAATCGATTTTATAAATATCGTTAGGAAACATCCATCTTCGAGATTTATCTTGACTACCCGCGAATATATTCTCCAACAAGCTAATATTCAATATGAAAGAATTTCACAAGGTAATCTTGATATAGCAAAATACGTTCTTTCACTGCCAAGCTTTACTAGAATGGAAAAAGCACGCATTTTATATAATCACCTTTATTTTAGTAAATTACCTACAGATTTTATTAATGAAGTGCTTAAAGACAATTTTTACATCAATATTATTGAGCATAAAAACTACAATCCACGCATAGTGGAATGGATGACCAATCCAGTTTTTATCGCTAAAACACCATATGCTGGTTACAGAAATCAATTCACTTATACACTCAATAATCCAGCAAACCTGTGGGAAAGTGCATTCAGCAACCAAATCGAGCACCATTCACGAATCCTGCTTCTGTCCCTATGCTCGTTCAAACCGCCAGTCATTATGAATGTTCTTCAAAATGTGTTCAACTCAGTGAGGGAAGTTTATAGTGAAAAATACAAGGTGCCAACGCATCCAAACGATTTTAGGTTTTCGCTAAAGGAATTGGAAGGCACGTTTACGTTAACCAACCAGAACTCTGTTGACTTCAATAATCCGTCAATTGTCGATTTTTTGGAAACGAAAATCATGAACGACCCAGAATACATCGAAATAATACTCCACTCAATTAGGTATTTTGAACAAATCATCAATATTGTGCGTATTGCACATGAAAAACATAGTAAGTTGAATAAACAATCTTTATTAGAATCGATAACTAACAACTTGCGCAACCCAGTTATAAAAATAGAATTAATAGGTACAAATCACACTTACGTCCAGCAAGACTCCAGAATATTCGAAAGGACTTTATTTCTAGCTAAAATATTTGAGGAAAATAACGACCAAGAATATTTGGATCTTATGAAGAAAAGCATCGAGCTTAGCATCCAAGCCAGTGTTGATAGTCATCCTTGCTACGATATATTTGGAATAGACAACCAAGGATTAAAGAATTTAATTCAATTTGTGGTTGGAATGAAAAAGATAGATGATTCTATTAAAAATGAGATGCTTAAGCTAATGGAACCTATACTATCTCAAGCATTAACTCAGGCACATTCTGTGATAGACATGGAAGAGTTAGCTCAAGTGATTAGATCACACTCATATCTCTACAGCAAGTACCAAAATATTCTAAAGCAAGAATTTGAAAGGTACCTTTCTGAAGATTTCTCGGATGAATGCAATGATCTCAACAATTCAGACATGGCAGCCCAAGTGATTGACTGTCTTACAACAATTGGCGAAAAAGTAGAAACAGATATTAAAAGCCAGATTAACGAAGTAGAGGCAATACGAAGTCAACTTGATGATGAAGAACGTGCCGAGGCGGACAAGCACTCTGACGAAGCTTATGAAATGTGGCATGAAAGAGAACAAGACGCCAAAATGGAAAATGAAGAAATTGAAAGCATGTTCCAATCGCTTAGAGACGTAGAACTTTAAGCATACCCCTCCCTGTTGACCCCTCTCCCCGCTTCCCATATACTCATAGGGTATGCCCGACTTCGAGATAACCGCAGACTTTCAGCTAACCGGCGACCAGCCTCAGGCCGTTGACAAACTCGTCGAAGGCCTGAAAGAAGGCTTCCCGCGCCAGACGCTGCTGGGTGTGACCGGCTCCGGCAAGACCTTCACCATGGCTAACGTTATCGCCCGCATGGGATGTCCGGCGCTGGTGATGAGCCACAACAAGACGCTGGCGGCGCAGCTATATGCCGAGTTCAAGGAGTTCTTCCCCAACAACGCCGTAGAGTACTTCGTGAGCTACTACGACTACTATCAGCCTGAGGCGTACGTGCCCAGCAAGGACATGTACATCGAGAAGGACGCCGACATCAACGAGGAGATAGACAAGCTGCGTCATGCGGCCACCAAATCCCTTTTAGAGCGGCGCGACGTGATAATCGTGGCCTCGGTGTCCTGCATCTACGGCCTCGGCGAGCCTGAGGAGTACAAGAGCTTCGTGCTGGACATGGAGCGCGGCAAAAACTATCCCCGCCGCGACGTTTTGAAGCGGCTGGTGGACATGCAGTACGAGCGCAACGACATGGATTTCTCGCGGGGCAAGTTCCGCGTGCGCGGCGACACGCTGGAGATACTGCCTGCCTACGAAGAGATGGGGCTGCGCTTCGAGTTCTTCGGAGATACGCTGGAGCGCATCGCCTCGCTCGACCCGCTTACGGGAGAGCTGCTTTCGGAAATGGCGAAGGTGGACATATATCCCGCCAAGCACTTCGTCACCTCGCACGACAAGCTGCAAAAGGCCATCGAGAGCATCAAACAGGAACTGGCCGAACGCATGTCCTCGCTCAAGGCGCAGGGCAAGCTGCTGGAGGCGGCCAGGCTGGAGTCGCGCACCAATTTCGACCTCGAGATGTTTCAGGAGGCCGGTTATTGCTCCGGCGTGGAGAACTACTCGCGCCATCTGGCAGGGAGAGCGCCGGGCAGCGCGCCGTGGACGCTGCTGGACTACTTCCCCAAGGATTTTATAACACTCATCGACGAATCCCATATGAGCATTCCCCAGATACGCGGCATGTACCACGGCGACTTTTCGCGCAAACAGACGCTGGTGGACTTCGGTTTCCGCCTGCCCTCGGCGCTGGACAACCGCCCCCTGAATTTCGAGGAGTTCAACCAGCGCATGAATCAGGTGATATACGTCTCCGCCACGCCCGCGGATTACGAGCTGAAAGTAAGCCGGCAGGTGGTGGAACAGCTTGTCAGGCCTACCGGACTGCTGGAGCCGACCATGGAGGTCAGGCCGACCAAAGGGCAGATAGACGACCTGCTGGACGAGATAAAGAAACGCACCGCCGTGGGGCAGCGCTGTCTTGTGACCACGCTAACCAAGAAGCTGGCTGAAAAGCTGGCGGATTATCTTATCGAGATGGGCGTCAAGTCGCACTACCTGCACTCCGAGATGGACACCTTCGAGCGCGTGGAGGTGCTGCGCGACCTGAGATTGGGAGTGTATGACGTGGTGGTAGGCATCAACCTGCTGAGAGAGGGACTGGATCTGCCGGAGGTCAGCCTGGTTGCTATCCTCGACGCCGACAAAGAGGGCTACCTGCGCTCCGAGCAGGCGCTCGTGCAGACGATGGGACGCGCCGCCAGGCATATAGAAGGGCATGTAATCATGTACGCCGATACGGTTACCGGCAGCATGCAGCGCGCCATGGACGAGATAAAGCGCCGCCGCGATATACAGGAAGATTATAATAAAGAACACGGCATCACGCCGCAGGGCATCAAGAAAGCCATAAAAGACATCACGGAGAGAGTAAGGGCAGCCGCCGGAGTGTCCGAGGAGCGCGCCGAGTATTCGGCCATCGGCAATATGTCGCGCGAGGACAAGAGTCGCCTGGTAGATGATCTGGAAAAGCAGATGAAGAAGGCTGCCAAGAACCTCGACTTCGAGCGGGCGGCGCTGCTGCGAGACCGCATAGTGGAATTGAGGCGAGATCTGATAACAGGCACGCTGCCGCCGACGTAAATCGTATCCGTAGCGGCAGGTTTTAAACCTGCCC
>CAYRSY010000069.1:5835-8278 GCA_964427105.1 uncultured Dehalococcoidales bacterium | reverse complement strand
CCCATCCTGCTCTTGATAGCGAGGCTTCGGCGTGTTATACTGGTATGTTAAAAACAAGCGTCTAGAGGGATAAGGGAGGGTTTTCTTGGCTGATACTGCAACAATTAAGGAATTACTGGAGGCCGGTGCTCACTTCGGTCATCAGACCAGCAGGTGGCACCCGCGCATGAAAAAATATATTTTCACCAAGCGCAACGGCATTCACATCATCGATCTTGAGCAAACTGCTACCATGCTCAACAAGGCCAGCGATTACATCAAGGAAATCGTGGGCGAAGGCGGCAAAATACTGTTCGTCGGCACCAAGAAACAGGCTCAGGCCATCGTCAGTGAAGAAGCCAAACGCTGCGGCATGTTCTATGTCAATCAGCGCTGGATCGGCGGCACGCTAACCAATTTCGCCGCAATTCAGAGCCGTATCGACTATCTGGTAAGGCTGGAAGACCAGCAAGCCAAAGGCGAACTGGCCCGTCTGCCCAAGAAAGAAGCCCAATCCCTGACTGAAGAAATTGAAGAGATGAACGCCCAGCTTGGCGGCATCAAGGAAATGACGACTCTGCCAGACGCTATCTTTATCGTTGACCCCTCCAAGGAGCGCATCGCCATTGCCGAAGCCCAGAGAGTAGGCATCCCGGTGATTGCTATGGTTGACACCAACTGCAATCCCGACGAAATAGACGCACCCATCCCTTCCAACGATGACGCTATCCGCGCCATTAAACTGGTGACCAGCAAGATTGCTACCGCCATTCTGGAAGCCAAAGGCGGCATGACTATAGCCATTGAAAAAGGCGATGTGCCTTTTGAAGACACGGAAATCGTTCCGTCCAATACCTAGAAAGCCTAATAAACCAAGGAGAGACAAGTGGAAATTTCTACCGCCAGCATCAAAGAGTTGAGAGAAAAATGCGGGGCCGGAATTATGGACTGCCGCGCTGCTTTAAGGGAAACGCAGGGCAACATGGATAAAGCAGTCGAAATTCTTAAAGAACGCGGCTGTGCCAAAGCTGCCAAAAAAGCCGAACGCGTTACCGCTCACGGGCTGGCTGAAACATATGTCCACACCGGAGGCCGCGTGGCCGCCATGGTAGAGCTTAACTGTGAAACCGATTTCGTAGCCCGCACCGATGAGTTCAAACGTCTGGCTCACGATATTGCCATGCAGGTAGCCGCCATGAATCCTTCTTTTGTACTCGCCGAGCAGATACCTCCGGGCACCGAAATACCGGCGGATGAAATTATTTGCCTGATGGATCAGTCTTTTATTAAAGACCCCTCGAAAACCATTAAAGACCTGATTGTGGAGGTTATCGCCAAGGTTGGCGAAAACATCCGCGTCAGCCGTTTTGCGCGTTTTGAAGTAGGCGTTTATCCGGAATAACAAGAAGGACTGGACTTGATATGGCCCAGGCCAAATACAAAAGAGTCCTGCTGAAACTCAGTGGGGAAGCCTTTAAAGGCGGACAGGCCGATACCGATATCGACGCTGCCACTGTTTCTGACGTCGCCAACCGTATCAGGCAAGCCCGCCAGATGGATGTGCAGGTTGCCATCGTGGTGGGAGCCGGCAATATCTGGCGCGGCGCAACCGCCGAGAAAGCTGGATTCGACCGCGTCACCGCCGACTATGCAGGCATGCTGGCTACCGCCATCAACGCATTAGCCATGCAGGATACCCTGGAGAAAATTGGCGTGGAAACACGGGTGCAATCCGCCCTGACCATCCAGCAGGTAGCCGAACCATATATCAGACGCCGCGCTATCCGACACATGGAAAAAGGCCGCGTAGTGATACTGGCTGGCGGCACCGGAAACCCGTATATGACAACCGACACGGCTGCGGCTTTGCGCGCCATCGAGCTGGATGCCGAAGTGCTGCTGATGACCAAGAATTTTGTGGACGGCGTCTATGACGCCGACCCCCGCAAGGACGATAAAGCCAAAAAACTCGACCACCTGACCTATATGCAGGCGCTCAATATGCGCCTTCAGGTTATGGACACCACCGCCCTTTCATTGTGCATGGACAACAAACTGCCCATACTCGTTTTCAATCTTCAGGCGGAACGCAGCATCGAGCGCGCCATCAGCGGAGAGAAAATCGGCACGTTGATTAATAGCGAGGAGAGAAAATGATAGAACAAACATTACTAAAAGCCGAAGAGAAAATGAAGACCTCGGTGGATGTACTCAACCGCGAGCTGGCTGCCGTGCGCACCGGGCGCGCCAGTCCGGCGCTGGTGGAGCATGTGCGGGTGGACTACAACGGAGTGCCCACGCCTCTCAACCACATCAGCAATGTCTCGGTGTCTGGCACTAACCTTCTCATCATTCAGCCGTGGGATCCCAACATCGTGACCGGTATAGAGAAAGCCATCCTCAAGTCCAATCTGGGACTGACGCCCTCCAGCGACGGACACCTTATAAGATTGGCTGTTCCGCC
>CAYRSY010000069.1:3148-5735 GCA_964427105.1 uncultured Dehalococcoidales bacterium | reverse complement strand
CTGAGGATGATATACACCTTCTCGCCGAACAGGTAATCGCGCCACGGGCCTATCTTTTTGTACTGCAACACCATGTTGACGGCAAAGCAGTTGAAAAACAGGAACAGCGAGATGATGATGCCGTACACGAAACCGGGCGGCGAAGCGTCTATTCCAGGAGCCCAGACATATACGGCTATTGCCAGCCAGGGTATGATGCCGGGGAAGCATCCCAACCAGAACGGCAGTAAACTCTTGCCGCCTGGTTTTTCATACTTCTCCTGCAATGCACCGAACATTATCATGCTGGCGTTGACGCCAAATATAGCCAGCAAAGCGGCGACATCGCTTATACCGCATATCTGAGCGATGAGCACTATCATGAGCGAAGAACTGAAAAAGTATTCTATCCAGCGGCCGTAGTTGCGGCTCTCCAGCAGGTTGCGCTTGTACCACGGGAAGACGAGCGGCGATGCTATTAGCAGCAAAGCGGCAGCCGAGATAGCCAGGAAAGCGAATACGCCCCAGCCGGTAGCGATATCGAACAGGTGATACAGGCCAGGGTCAGTGCCGGGAGGCCCTTCCATGAAGGTGGCTGTCACAGGGAGCGAAAAGTTGTTAGTCAGTACCGCAATTACGACGGCCTGTGCCGCTAGGATAAGCCCCACCACGATGTTCCAGATGCGAAGCTGCTTGATTTTCTTTTCAACTGAAAGTTCGGCTGTCAATCTATACCCCCTTCTAAAATTTACACAGGATTAACAAGATAAAAAGCCTTTATCTGTTACCCCATAAAACCAATTATACAATCGGAATAACCCTAAAACAATACATAATTTATTAAATAGTTATGACATCCGCCTGGATAACTATCAGCATCTATAGTTGCTTGCGGGTCATACCCTTGCACATGCAACAAGTCTGACAATTCTGAGAGATTGATTCGCCCGTTACGTGCGGTCGCGCAATGACAGTACTGAAATAGCCACCCCTCCCCCTATGTGATACAATATCCCGACATGGCAGACACAACATCCATCCTGCCCCGCCACATAGCGGTAATAATGGACGGCAACGGACGCTGGGCCACACAGCGCGGCCTGTCGCGGCTGGAAGGCCACCGCGCCGGTTACAACACCATCCACGACATCGTGCGTTATATGGGCGAACTCAAAATCGAATACGCCACCTTTTATTCTTTCTCCACCGAAAACTGGAACCGCCCGCAGGATGAAGTTAGGGGACTGTTCAAACTGCTAAGCCAGTCCATAAAAAGGGAAACCGCCGAACTCCACAAAAATAACGTGCGCCTTCGCTGGCTGGGGTGCAGGGAGAACCTGTCCGACAGACTTATAAAGGAATTAGAGGACGCCGTCCGGCTGACGGAGAAAAATACCGGCATGACGCTTTCGCTGGCGCTTAACTACGGCGGACGGCAGGAAATAACCGATGCCGTGCGCCGCATAATAGAAGACGGCGTGCCGGCAGAGAAAATCGATGAACATCTGCTAGAGAACTACCTTTACACCGCAGGAATTCCGCCCGTTGACCTTCTGATACGCACCGCGGGAGAGCTCAGGCTATCCAATTTCCTACTATGGCAAACAGCATACGCCGAATTTTACATTGCCAGCGTTATGTGGCCTGATTTTACCCGTGCCGAGATGGACAAGGCGCTTGCCGCTTTCGGAAACCGAAAACGGCGCTTCGGAGGTCTATAAAAATGCTAAAAAAGCGGATCATCACCGGTGCTGTTATGTTCGGGATGCTGCTTATAATTCTGTGGGCCGAAGGTTCTATTCACTGGTTCGCTATCGCCGCCGCCATACTGGCCATGCTCGGCCTGTGGGAACTATACAGCATGGTTTCTTCCTGCGGCAAAGGCAAGCCTGCTATATGGCTGGGAATGCTGCTCGCCATGCTGTTCATCTTCCAGCCCCTTTTCCCTTGGGAAAATGACATAGGCATACTACTCACAGCCAGCGTGGTGCTACCGCTTCTATGGGTAATGCTGCGCAAAAACCGCGAAAACGCCTGCTCAAGCTGGGCTTTCACACTGGCAGGGATTATATATCTTGGATGGCTCGCCAGCCGTTATGTCGCACTGATGGAGATAGAACCCAACGGCCGCGGCTGGGTTATCCTGGCGCTTTTCTGCACCTTCGCCTGCGATACGATGGCCTTTTTCGTAGGCCGCGCCCTGGGACGCCACAAGATGGCGCCCGGCATCAGCCCCAACAAGACCTGGGAGGGCGCTATAGGAGGACTCGCAGCCAGCATCGGGCTTGGCCTGCTGGTAGTCTGGACATTTGAACTGCCCCTGGGAGTATGGCAAACCATTGCTCTTTCAGCCGTCATCAGCCTGTTCGCGCAAACCGGTGATCTGGTGGAATCGCTCTTCAAGCGCAATATGGGCATCAAGGACTCTGGCAAGGCATTGCCCGGGCATGGCGGAGTGCTTGACCGCATTGACGGCGTTGTCTTTGCGGGAATTGTCGTCTATTATTACGTTATATGGCTGGCCTGACAAGTACAAAACTGGCAATCCTCGGCTCCACCGGTTCCATTGGACGGCAGACGCTGGATGTCGTGCGCGCTCACCCGGACA
>CAYRSY010000069.1:0-3048 GCA_964427105.1 uncultured Dehalococcoidales bacterium | reverse complement strand
GACATCCGCCCTGTGGACAGCGAGCACAGCGCCATATGGCAATGCCTGACAGGAGAAAAAACCGCCCCTTCCCGCATCATACTTACCGCCTCCGGCGGACCTTTCCGCGGCTACTCGCGGGCGGAAATGGCGGGAGTGACAGCAGAGCAGGCGCTCAGACATCCGTCGTGGAAGATGGGCAAAAAAGTGACCATCGACTCGGCCACGCTTATGAACAAAGGGTTGGAAGTTATTGAAGCGCACTGGCTATTCGATATGCCGTTCGAAAAAATAGACGTGCTGGTGCATCCGCAAAGCGTGATACATTCGATGGTGGAATACTCTGACGGCGCCATCAAAGCGCAACTGGGCGCTCCTGACATGCGCCTTCCCATCCAGTATGCCTTAAGCTATCCTGACAGGTGGAGCAACGAAGAGCTGCCAGGACTCGATTTTAACAAGATAAGCCGCTTCGATTTCGAGCAGCCGGATTATGACAAATTCCCTTGTTTGAAACTGGCTATCGAAGCAGGGAAGCAAGGCGGAACATATCCCGCCGCCATGTGCGCTGCCGACGAGATAGCTGTGGAAATGTTCCTCGAAGGCCGCGTTAAATTCACCGATATAGCTATACTTATTGACGATGTGCTGGCACATCACAAAAATACGGCGCATCCATGCGTGGATGACATTTTACGCGCCGATGCCGCCGCGCGCCAGGCCGTCATGGAAGCCATACAACAGGAGAGACTGCATTGCTGACAACTATAATCTCTTTCATTCTGGTATTTACCGGCATAATACTGGCGCATGAGCTGGGGCACTTCGTCACTGCCAAGCTTTCGGGGGTAAAAGTCGAAGAGTTCGGCATCGGCTATCCGCCGCGTATTTTCGGCATCAAGCGCGGTGAAACCATTTATTCCGTCAACTGGATCTTCATCGGCGGGTTTACAAAGATGACCGGCGAGGAGGACCCCACCGCCTCGCGCAGCCTGGCATCCAAAAGCCTCGGCACGCGGGCGCTGGTGCTATCCGCCGGAGCAATCGTGAATGCACTTCTGCCCTTCATCCTGTTTTCAGTGGCTTATATGGTGCCGCACAATGTAGTTAACGGGCAATTGACAGTGCAGGAAGTAACGGCAAGCTCTCCCGCCGAAGCCGCCGGCATCGAGGCAGGGGATATCATAATATCTTTCGACGGCAAGGAAGTAAGCAATCTGAGCGAACTTTCGCGCTACATAGAATTGAACCTCGGCAAAAAAACTGAAATAGTGTTTCAGACGCCGCAGAATACGCTGGAAACCGCAACCCTTACGCCCCGCTGGAAGCCGCCCGAAGGACAGGGAGCCACAGGCATGTTAATCCAGATGGAAGACCCCGTCATATCCAGGGAAAGCGTAGGTTTTTTCCGCAGCATATCCCTCGGTGTCGGGGATACCTTCGAGACCATGGCGCTTTACAAAAACGCTGTGCTCAGCATATTCGCGGGCACGCAATCCATACAGCTTACAGGCCCTGTTGGCATCGCGCAGCTTACCGGAGAAGCGGCGCAGGCAGGCATCAGCCCTCTACTGGAATTCGCCGGATTCCTCAGCCTGAGCGTGGCTATTATGAATCTGCTGCCTCTGCCTGCCCTTGACGGCGGACGGCTGGTATTCGTGTTCCTGGAATGGATAAGGCGCGGCAAGCGCGTATCGCCCCAAACCGAAGGCAAGGTTCATCTGGCCGGCTTCGTATCGCTCATTGCCCTGTCGCTGGTGATAACCTTCCAGGATATAGTGCGCATTATTAGCGGAGGCTAACGCTCATGTACCAAAGACGGAGTTCGAAAGCCATCCATATCGGCGGCGTGACCGTCGGAGGAGATGCGCCCATCAGCGTGCAATCCATGACCAAGACGGACACGCGTGACGCTGCCGCCACCATACGCCAGATAAAGGAACTGGAAGAGTACGGCTGCGAGATAATACGTGTGGCCGTGCCGGACAGCGAAGCGGCGACAGCTATACCGGCAATCAGGAAAGCCATTAAAATACCACTCATCGCAGATATACATTTCGACTACAAACTGGCTCTCATGGCGCTGGAGGGAGGAGTGGACGGCCTCAGGCTCAATCCCGGCAACATTTCCGAACAGGAGAAGGTGGCTGCCGTCGTGAAAGCGGCCAGAGAGCGGCAGGTTCCCATAAGAATAGGGGTGAACGCAGGCTCGCTCCCCAAAACGGACAAAGCAGGACTGACCATTCCACAGCGCATGACCGAAGCCGCCCTGTGCCATATAAAGCTGCTGGAAGATCTCGACTTCGACCTTATTAAAGTTTCATTGAAAGCCTTCGACGTGCCGACCACCATCGAGGCATATAAAGACATTGCCGACAGAATACCCTATCCCCTTCACCTCGGCATAACGGAGGCGGGCACTCCCAAAACGGGCATCATCAGGAGCGCCGCCGGCATCGGCACGCTGCTCTATATGGGCATCGGCGATACCATCCGCGTTTCGCTTACCGCCCACCCGCGCGAAGAAGTGATAACGGGCTACGAGATACTGAAAAGCTTCAACCTGCGCCGGCGCGGCCCGGTGCTGGTAAGCTGCCCCACCTGCGGGCGCTGCGAGGTGGATGTCATCAAGCTGGCGGGAGAGGTAGAGCAGGCGCTTCAGAAAGTTGACAAGCCCATTCGCGTGGCGGTTATGGGCTGCATCGTCAACGGCCCCGGCGAGGCCAAAGACGCCGATATCGGCGTGGCCTGCGGCAAAGGGCGTGCCATACTGTTCAAAAAAGGGGAACAGGTGGCGGTGATAGAGGAAGCCGATATACTGGCAACGCTCATGCGCGAGATAGAGGGGATGTAAGAGATGTCAGCACAGGCATTGGATTATGTCATTTTAGCCGGTCTGGGCATCATACTGGCAGCGCTGGGCTACAACCTGCTGGTGCAGGGACGCAATATCTTGCAGCCGGAGGCTCGTGTTAAAAGCGCCTCGCAGATGATATACGCCGGGCTGGGGCTGCTGATAATTGGCGCAGTCGTAGGGCTGATAGCTCTGCTTATGGTGATACTGAACAG
>CAYRSY010000068.1:6172-8352 GCA_964427105.1 uncultured Dehalococcoidales bacterium | reverse complement strand
CCGTTGGCTCCTGCCAGCACGTACAGCGAACGCTTGCGCGGGGTGCTGAGGCAGAAAACGGTGCCGCTGGATACTCCCTGCAAGGTGACTATATTGCTGGTATCGACGCCGGCTTTTTTAAAATCAGAGACAAGCAGTCTGCCGTTTGTGTCATTTCCTGCCGCGCCGCAAAATCCCGACGGAACGCCGAGCCTTGAAAGCCCGTATATTGTATTGGCTGCCGATCCGCCGGGGAACGAGCCGCAGTCTCTTATAGCGCTTTCTCCGTCACCCAGTATCCGTTCTACCTGGAAGATGCGGTCAACGTTTAGCGCTCCCAGCCCGATAACGCGCGGAGTTGTTTTTTTTGCCATTATCCCAGATCACCGGCCTTTTCGCGCACTGTTTTCCTTAACCTGCGGTGCAGCGAAATAACATCGTAAATATCGTGCCCTTTTTCTGCCAGCCAGTTAAAATTCCGGCGGTCGGACTTGCCGTCTCCGGCCTGCATTCTGACCAGTTTTTCCGCCTCGCTGCGCCCGCCGTTTTTCCATGCTTCGAGAACGGGAGACAGATCGCTCAGGTGTGTGGAGGCCAGAGACATGGTGGCGTACGGCAGGGCATACTGGTTGGCGTTAAAGGCTATGGCCAGTCCGCCTGCCTGATCTACGGCCTTCAGCATCCTGAAATCGGTTATGCTGTCTGCGACAACCGCCCATGAGGAAAGCGGGCGGGAGTTATCCAGGGTGAAACGGGTCAGCGCGGATACTTTCCTTCGTCCTCCGACGGGTTTTATTGAGCGTATGAACTGCCCCATAGATGTTTGGGGCAGCTTTCCCCAGAAGAAATCATCAAGATTGTTTTTTATAAGCCGATCGTCAGCGGATCCGCTGATTTTCAGAAAATCCTTTTCGGCTTTTTGCAATAATTCGGTGTCTTCTCTGGATAGATTGCGGTTATAGTTGTCAAGGGGAAAAGGGGTGCACGCTACGTGTTCGGCAGGTATGCCTAGTTCCCCTGTGATATAGCTGGCGTATTGCTGATAGGTGGTAGTGATGCAGAAGATCTGCCATCCGCCTGATTTAAGGGCGGTTACAAGCTCGCCGGCTCCCTGTGTGCGGCTGGCTTTACGGGCCAAGGCGGTGATGTTCTTCTCCTGTATTTTGTGCAGCAGCAGAAACGGCGCAATTAACGCCAGCGTGTCTCCCGGCTCATAATCTTCGCGGCCTTCCATTGTCAGGAGGTCGTCATAGCGGGAGATCAGCTCAAAGATCCTGTCCCCCTGCGGGATAAGCTTCATAAGGTCGTAGGCATTGTCTTGCGGAGACAGCGGCCCCTCCAGGTCGAAAGCAATAAAGTTATTAATGTCTATCTCCTTATCAGGCCGGAGAGACCAGCCTGTCAATTTCCTGCGTCAGGTCATAACCGCCGATAATTTTACCATGTTCGTCAAGCACTCGTCCTTCCTGCACTTTTACCTTTCCATCACTGAAGGATTTGATAGTGGCTATTATCAGCGGGAACTCGCGTTTGAGCCCCTCTTCGCGTATCATGGCAAACAGGGGGTTTTGTTCTCCCTCCGATTTTTTAATAGCGGAAATGCTTTTTTCTTCCATTATCTGCCACAGGGAGCCGAATTTTTCTCCATCGATGCCGAAACGGCAGTAGCTCACTACCGGCCCCCTGTCGAGTTCAGGGGTAACCAGATGCATCATAACCCCTGTATTATCAGCTTTCTGTTCGATAAGTGTCCATATGACCTCCTGCCAGGTGCCGGTGGGGCCTGCCGGTGCGGCGGGGTGCAGATTTATCATGGTGTAATGGCTGCACATCTCGGGGCCGACGATGAGCATATAGCCGGCCAGTACGCACAGGTCGGGAGAAAAGCCGTGTAATCTTTGCATGACTTCGCGGTCGTATTTCAGCCGCCACGAAGGGAATCCGTTGACAGTTGTTTTGTCTGCTGCCGCATTAGCCTTGAAACGCTGGTACGAATAACACACCAGCGGAATGCCGTAGTCCTTCACCTGCTCTATAAAAGCGTCGCTTTCGGGAGCTTCGCCCGGTTCGCGGCTGCAAAAAACAAACTCTATCCCGGCTTTAATATCGCCTTTGCGGATGGATTCGACAGCCGCTTTCAGCAGCGCTCCCGCGGCCTCGTCACGTCCGGTGGAAAACCAGCCTATGTTATACATGTGTTT
>CAYRSY010000068.1:3310-6072 GCA_964427105.1 uncultured Dehalococcoidales bacterium | reverse complement strand
GCCGTGCCCCTACACAAAATCCCTCTTAATCTCCCTTTTCCAAAGGGAGAAAGCTCTCGTGCCTGTTTCCATTAGTTTTCCGCCAAAGTTTTTTGATGCGCCGCGCCAGGCTTCTTACATATATCACGGGGCTGTGATGATGCCCGTCTATCCTGGCCTTTTCCATTGCCTTCAGGAAGCCGTCTTTACCTTCGAAATCAGGCAGGATGACAACGGCTCTTCCCACCTCGGTTACCGAATGGGCGTCGCTGCCCGCTCCCTTCAGTTTTTTATGTCTGTCAGCGAACTCGCCGGGGAGCGAGAGATTTTGCGCCGGTATGGTGCGGGCGTTGAACACCTCTACAATATCTATCTGTTCGGCAATGCGCTCCAGAGTTTCGCCCTGCATGGCGGAAGAGCGGTAGCGGTCGAAAGGGTGCGGCACGCTGACTATTCCGCCCTGTTGCCTGATGCGTTTTATGGTTTCTTCGGGAGAAAGGCCGTTGGGAATAGTCTCCGTGAGAAAGAGGCCGATTATTTCTCCTTCTGTGGATTCCACCTCTTCTCCCACTATAACCTTGAAAGGAGTGTTCTGTTTTGCCAGCGCCAGCGCGCCTTCGGCGGTGCCGTGGTCGGTGACGGCAACGGCTCCCAGCCCAAGTTTACGGCAGCGTTCTGTTAATTGTTCCAGCGTGGTCTCGGCATCTCCTGAATAGCATGTATGGATGTGAAGATCGGCTTTAATCAAGTTATTTCAGGTTTCCTTTCGCAGAGTGGCGGCATTCTATTTGGATGATGCCGACAGCGCTCTTATTTTACCATTTTCGAGCACAACCGTGTCCTCTATTCGTATTCCGCCCCATTCCGGCAGATAAATGCCGGGTTCGACGGTAAAAACCATGCCGTCTGCCAGCATGTCTTTGGCTGTAGCCCCCACGTGGGGCTTTTCATGTATAGCCAGCCCCACCCCATGCCCCAACCCGTGACCGAAGAAGTCGCCGTATCCTGCCTGTGCAATGACATTGCGGGCGATGGCGTCAGCCTCAGAGCCGGTTATGCCTGAACGAATCTGTTCTTCTGCATCCGTCTGCGCTTTCAGCACAATATCATAGATGTTGCGGAAGCGATCATCCTCATTTCCCAGGCAAATAGTGCGCGTCAGGTCGCTGGCATAGCCGCCGCATTTTGCGCCTATATCCATAACAACCGGTTCTCCCTCCTGTATTACATAATCAGAGGGGAGATGGTGCGGCAGGGCGGCGTTTTTTCCCGCCGCCACTATGACCTCGAAGGGAACGGCCTGGCTGCCGTGCTCGCGCATGTGCTTTTCTATTTCCCATGCCACCTGAAGTTCGGTCATGCCGGGGCGGGCTGCTTTGCGGATATATTCGATGGCGGCGTCGCTTATGGCTACAGCTTTTTCGATTAACAAAAGCTCGTCTTTATCTTTAACTGCCCGCTGTGTTTCCGCCAGCCCGCTCGACGGTTTGAATTCGATGTTTAGCGCCGCGAGGATGTCTTTCAGTTTGCTGTATCTGTCGAAAGTAAGGTCTTCAGCCTCGAAAGCCATCTCCTTGAGTTCCAGTCCGGCGACGAACTCCGGGAACCATTTTGCCATGTCGCCTTTGATTTCAAAAAGGCGGTAATCCGGCGACTGCTGCTTTACCTGCTCGACATAACGGAAATCGGTAGCCAGCAATTGTCTCTCTTTTGTGATAAGAAGGTAACCCGCCGAGCCGCTGAATCCCGACAGGTAATAGCGGTTCTCCGGCTGCGATATGAGCATCGCTTTTATATTATTTTCAGATAGAATAGTCCTGAATTTCCTCAGGCGGTTCAGCGTCGTGTTCATCTTCTTTATCCTTAAATCCGGCCATGGGGTGCGAGGCCATATAGACCTTGCGGGCCTGTGTCTGCGTGACATGGGTATAAATCTGTGTGGTGGACAGGCTGGCATGTCCCAGCAGGTCCTGCACTACTCTCAGGTCTGCTCCGCCGTCCAGCAGGTGCGTGGCGAAGGTGTGGCGCAACAGGTGCGGATGCACTTTTTTGGATAATCCGGCGGCGCGGGCATATTTTAATATCATCTCCTGCACCCAGCGGTCGGTCAGCCTGCCTCCTTTGTAATTGAGGAACACGGCGTCCCTTGATTCTTTGCCTGTTAGCTGTGGTCTGGCCTGCCTTATGTACGAATCCAGCGCTTGTACCGCCATCTGGCCTATGATGACCACGCGCTCTTTATTTCCTTTACCCATGACGCGTATCTCGCGCGAGTCCAGGTCAAGCTGTCTGAGAGAGAGACCCGATAACTCGCTGACGCGCATACCGGCGGCGTAGAAAAGCTCCATGATGGCGCGGTCGCGCTGTCCCAGCGGCGTGGATAAATCCGGCATTTCTATCAGTTTGTCCACTTCCTCTATGGTGAGGAACTCCGGCAGGTGGCGGTCAAGCTTGGGCGAGACGACCAGCTCGATAGGATTGCGCTCGATGAGATGCTCCCGCAGCAGGTAGCGGTAGAAAGAGCGGATGGCCGAGAGTTTGCGCGCCAGGCTCACTTTGGCTACACGCTCGTCGATCAGATGCCCCAAATATTGCCGCATAACAGCCTTGTCAACCGCTTCCAGAGATGAAATTCCGATGCTGTCGAGAAACTGGAAAAAGCCTTTTTCCGTGCCGTGCTCCAGATTGCCTATCAGGTCGCTTTTATAATTGCGCACAGTATAGCGCGAGGCATGCTTTTCAGCCTCGAGGTAATCCACGAAGCGGTCAACGTAGCCTAAAAC
>CAYRSY010000068.1:0-3210 GCA_964427105.1 uncultured Dehalococcoidales bacterium | reverse complement strand
GGGCAGGGCTCTTTCAGCGGTTTGCCGTTGACGGCGAACTTGTGTTTGGGGAAGGCGCTGCATCCGTAAAAAATCTTGCCTTTCTTGTTAAAGCGGCCTATCAGTTCTCCACCCTCGGGGCAATCGGGGCAGGGCACGCCCGTCTTTATACGGAAGTTGGTGTGATACTTACACTCCGGGTAGTCGGAACAGGCGATGAATTTGCCGAAACGCCCCATTTTTATAACCAGCGGCTTGCCGCAATCGGGGCAGTTTTCGCCGGTAGGCTCGTCGGCTATCTTGACCTTTTCTATCTCCTCGATAGCCTTTTCCAGGTCTTTCTCCAGCGGCTGGTAGAACCCGCGCACCACGCTTACCCATTGCAGCTCGTTCGCGGCTATCTTGTCCAGTTCGTTTTCCATCTCGGCGGTGTATTCCACGTTGATGATGTTGCCGAAGTTTTCCACCAGCATGTCAGTGACTATGAATCCCAGTTCCGTAGGCTGGAAGCATCCGCCGGTCTTGCTGACGTATTCCCTGCCCTGAATAGTGGACATGATGGGGGCATAGGTGGATGGCCTGCCGATGCCGTTTTGCTCCAGCATCTTGATGAGCGTGGCCTCTGTGAAGCGCGGCGGCGGTTTGGTGAACTGCTGTTCCGTTTGAACCGGAGGCAATAATTTGAGGGCGTCGCCTTTCTCCAGTTTCGGCAGGGCCGGGGCTTTTTTATCTTCTTCGTCCTCGTCATCCTTTTGTTCGGCGTAGAGCGTGATAAAGCCGGGGAAGACGTTCACCGATGTCTGCGTGCGCAGCAGGTAATTGGTTTTGGCTGCCTTGCTTTTAGCTTCTATATCGAGCGTTGTATTGTCGAACACAGCTTCAGCCATTTGGGAGGCTACCATGCGTTGCCAGATAAGCTGATACAGCCGGTTCTGGTCAAGGCTCAGAAAGGTTTTAATCGAGGCGGGCTCGCGCATGATGCGCGTGGGGCGGATGGCCTCGTGCGCCTCCTGCGCCCCTTTCACCTTGCCGGCGAATGTCCGCGCTCTGGCAGGAAGATAGTCCGCGCCGTACTTGCCGCTTATGAATTCGCGCGTTTCGGCCACAGCCTGCGTGGCTACGTGAGTGGAGTCGGTACGCATGTAGGTGATAAGGCCCACGCTGCCCTCGTCTCCTACGGGAAGGCCTTCATATAGCTGCTGCGCCAGCGCCATGGTCTTTTTTGCAGAGAACTTGAAGCGGCGCCATGCTTCCTGCTGCAGGGTGGAGGTGATGAAGGGAGGGGCGGGAGCGCGTTTGGCCTGTTTGGTGGCTATCTTGAACACCGAATACTCGGCTTTCTCCAGTTCCGCCTTGATTGCGCCGGCGGTTTTTTTGTCGCCGACGGGCAGTTTTTTGCCGTCTGATAATCCGACCAGCGTTGCCTTAAACTGCGGCTTGGCTGTGCCCTGTTTCAGAAGCTCTGCGGCAATGGTCCAGTATTCTACCGGCTTGAATTTTTCTATCTCCCGCTCGCGGTCAACGACGATTTTTACCGCTACTGATTGCACTCGTCCGGCGGAAAGCCCCCGGCGAATTTTGCGCCACAGCAAGGGTGAAAGCTTGTAACCCACCAGACGGTCAACGATGCGGCGCGCCTGCTGGGCATCCACCAAGTGCATATCAACGTCGCGCGGATGTTTGAAGGCTTCCGCGATGGCGTCCTGCGTAATCTCGTGAAAAACAACCCTGCGGAAAGAGGTTTTTTCAGTGCGCGTGGTCTCTGCCAGATGCCATGCGATGGCTTCGCCTTCGCGGTCAGGGTCTGTTGCCAGATAGACAGTAGAAGCATTCTTAACTGCTTCCTTAAGCTCTTTTACCGCCTTGCTTTTATCGCGTGACACGACATATTTAGGTTTGAAATCATTCTCTGTATCCACGCCGATGCGGCTCTTGGGCAGGTCGCGTATATGCCCCAGCGAAGCCTTTATTACATAGCTTTTACCCAGCATGCGGGCCAGTGTTTTGGCCTTGGCCGGGGATTCTACTATTACAAGACTGTGTTTTGCCATAAGATTATTCTTCCTACTCTATCGTCACCGCGTAATTCTCGCGTGATTCTCTAACCAGTGCGTAATTCATGGCTCCTACCTGTTTAACCATGCCTTTGAGTTCCATCATAGCCAGCGTGCCACTGACGGTATGCGCCGGCAGTTTGCTTATTCTGCATATTTCATCTATATGCACAGGCGCGGCTCCCAGATGATTCAGCAGCGCTGTCTCGGTGTCGCTGGCAGGCAGCGCCGCTTTCATTTCCATTTGATGCGCCGCCGCTGTCAGGTTCAACTCTTCCAGTATATCACTCACCCGCATAACGCACTTTGCGCCGGCCTGTATGAGCTTGTTGGTGCCCACGCTGGCAGGTGAAAGTATGCTGCCGGGGATAGCAAAAACCTCGCGGTTCTGCTCCAGAGCCAGTTGCGCCGTTATCAATGCGCCGCTGGAGGCCGCAGCCTCGACTACCAGTACCCCCAGACACAGTCCTGACAGTATCCTGTTGCGCCGCGGAAAATTCTCGGGGCGGGGGCGTGTGCCGGGCGGGTATTCGCTGATAAGCGCGCCGTTTTCGATAATACGTCTGGATAATTCGGTATTTTCCGCCGGGTAAATATTGTCCAGGCCTCCGCCCACCACCGCCAGCGTGCGGCCTCCGGCAGAGAGCGCCGCCTTGTGGCTTATGGCGTCGATTCCTCTGGCTAGGCCGCTTACCACGGTGATGCGGTTTTGCGCCAGTTCCGAGGCCATCTCTTCGGCCACCTGCCGCCCGTATATTGTGGGCTGGCGCGATCCGACTATGGAAACGCACCACTCGTCCTCTGTTTTTATCTCTCCTTTGATAAATAAAAGAGCAGGCCTGTCGTGTATTTCTTTAAGGCGCGCCGGATAGGCGTTATCGTGATGTGTTATCAGCCGCACGCCGAGGGCGTCCAGTTTTTTTATCTCGGCGGCGAGATCTATTTTGGGGCGTGTCTGCACAACGCTCTTTACGGCATTGTCATCCAGTCCTGCGTGTTTCAATTCCGCAGGGCCGGCCTGCCATGCGGCTTCGAGTGTCCCGAAGGCAGCCTCAAGCTGCCCGAACCTCACCGGGCCGATGCCGGGAATCAGACTGAAGCCAAGCCAGTATTCAGATTTGTATCTTTCCATTCGAGTTGAATATTCTAACACGGGGTGCAAGTGCTGGCAATTTAC
>CAYRSY010000067.1:5550-8702 GCA_964427105.1 uncultured Dehalococcoidales bacterium | reverse complement strand
TTGGAATGGCGCGGCAGCTTCTGCACCTGCACCCATGCCTTGAATTTATTAAAGTTCATTTTTGAACCCATCCGTTTGGTTTATTAAAGTGGCAAACACTGCCGTCCCGTATTGCTTATTATACAGAGGATGCCTTCTTTCTGCTTTTGAAAAGCAGATTGCGCAGGGCTGAAAAATAGCGCAGCCCCACAATACTGCCGATAGGAATTTCCAGTTCCAACCGTTCGGCGGCGGTAAAGCCGTTGATTGCATCCATTTCAGGCCGGAGCGCGGCTATTTCATCCCTCTTTCCCGCCTGTAGCAGTTCCCCGATTTTGGCTTCCAGCACCTTGGCGCGCTCGATACGCTCTATCTGTTTGTCCGCCAGTTTCTGCGGTATCTGCCCGTATTTAGCCTTGAGTTTGGCAAGGCGTGCGATAGCCTCGTAGGTTACCTCGGTTATCTCGTCGCGAGACAACCACTGCGTTTCATAGTTCAGGCTATATTTCCAGCTCGGCAGTGTCAGCGCCTGGCGGTGTTCCTCCAGCGTTTTGTAGAGCAGGCGGAAGCCGTAACGTTCGGGATATTCGAATGCCAGGCTGCCGGGTGCCATGAAAGGCGCCTGATGTCCCATGAAAAGGAACAGCCGCTTGTCGGCCTTGAATTTCTGGAGCAGCGTCTCGCAGTAATCTATGGTATCGAGGACGGATTTCTTATCCTGCTTGTGCAGCCCTATCATGAAGAATATTTCCACGCGGCTGGCCCCATTATCCAGCGCCGCCCCTATCATCTTTTCCATATCCTCGTTGGAGAAGTTGCGCCCCAGTGACACCCTGCGCACTTCGGGGTCATGGGATTCCGGCGACATGTCCAGTGAAAAGCCCGGCGAAGATTGTGCCAGTTTTTCTATAAATTCAGGCGGCATGGGATTGAAGGCTTCCAACATGAGGGTATTCTTAACCCTGTTCTGCCTGATTCTGTCGAGAAGTTTGTAAGCGCGCTCATCCCCGCCCTCGCGAATATCCCCTACCAGCAGGATGGGGCCGCGCGTGATGCCGGAGATATTTTGAATATCCTTGAAAATATCCTCGTCGGTGCGGTAAGCCGGCTTTTTGCGGTTGGCAAATATGGGCATGGCCTCGCGAGCGCCCGAACAAAAGATGCAGTCGTATTTACAGCCGCGGCAGGTGAAAACAGCCGTAACAGGGTATTTAAGCCAGCCTTTGAAAGGCACCACACTGGCGAGGTCATGATAGCGCAGCACCTGGCGTACCACTGTGCCGTAGTGATTGCCCATGACGTGAGTGAGATCAGTAGGCACGTAGCTGAACTCGTTCTCACGTACCTTACCGGATGAATCCTTCCACACCAGATTGGGGACAATTGAGAGATCTGCGCCGCTTTTAAGTGCCTGCATCCACTGCTTCATGGGTTCTTCGGTGGAATCACCGCGCATAACGAAATCCACTTCTGGATAGAGGATAAGCTCTTTCCAAAAGCGCGAGGCTGAGTAGCCTCCGAATATAATTTTTGAGTTCGGATGGTATTTCCTGACAATTTTGGCAATTTCAATCGAGCCGTGGGCATGCACCATCCAGTGCAGATCAATGCCGAATACAGGCGCATCGAGCTTTTTGATAAAGGCTTCTGCATCGAAATGCGCATCACGCAGCATGCGCCACGCTATGTTGACAATGCGCGCGCGAAAACCTGCGCGCTCAAGGTATTCGGATATGGAGGAAAGCCCTACCGGATACATCTCGAATACAGGCGTGGAGAGCACCAGGTCGCTGACAGGGCCGTAGAGTTGCGGCACCTTGCGGAAGTCATATACATGCGGGGCATGCAGCAGTATAAGGTCGGTTTTAGGCATATATACAATCCTGTTTTCTATCGTAAAGGGAGTGAATTATCCAGACGGATTTAACGCTTTTATACGAATAAAACAAATGCGATTATAACACTTTAAACATATTTTTGACCAATATAACGGATACCGCCAACCATACAGTCATCAAGCCGAGTGAGCGGACTGTTTATGCCCCGGCATTATCACCGGCCACAAAACCTGTTGAAAAGGCAGCCTGCAGGTTGAAACCTCCGGTATCGGCATCTATATCTATCACCTCTCCGCAGAAGTACAGTCCCTTGACCAGTTTGGATTGCATGGTGCGCGGGTCTATCTCGTCCAGCAAAACCCCTCCGGCTGTCACGATGGCGGCATCCATGTGAAGCGGCCTCTTTATGTTAAAACGCAATCCTTTTAGAATCCACAGCAACCGGTCACGTTCTGCAGATTCAATTTGATACCCGTTCTTTTCAGGTGCTATGCCGGACATCTGCACGATGGGATCTATCATCTTTTGCGGCAGCAATTCCCGCAGGATATTACGAAAATCCTTCTTGCCGTGGGTATCGAAATCGCGCTGCAAGCGTTCACGCAGTTTAAGCGGAGAAAGGGCAGGTTTAAGGTCAATCGATACAGAGACCGGACCTGATTCCAGCGCCTTGACCACCGCCAGGCTCATCTGCAGCGTCACAGGCCCGCCTATGCCGAAATGGGTCATCATCATCTCCCCCTGGCGGCTTTCGATAACAGGAGATCGGGGCTGTTTCCCGTTTATACCTCGCCCGCAGTCATAATTCGGCTGTGCGGCCAGGTCGATATTTTCGGCTTTACTCTTATATGCAGTCAGGCGCACATTTTTCAGGCTTACGCCCTGCATGCTCTTTGCCAGTTCCACCTCAAAAACCGCCAGCGGAATCAGCGCCGGACGTAATTTGGTTATGCTGTGCCCGAGCTCAGAAGCCATCTTATATCCATCGCCCGTGGAGCCGGTAGCGGAATACGAAGCCCCGCCGGTGGCCACAATTACCGCATCTGCAGGATATATTCCATGCAAAGTTTTTACCCCGGTAACCGCTCCGTCCGCGCAATTTATTTCAGTCACGGCTTCGCCGGTTCTGACAACCACCCCATGCTCACCCAGATACCGCTGCAAAGCAGTAACCACATCGGAGGCTTTCCCCGAAGCGGGGAAAATACGCCCGCCGCGTTCGGCGACGGTTTCCAGACCATAGCTTGAGAGTAACTCCAGCAGTTCATCGCGGAAAAAGCGGCTGAAGGCGGAGTAGAGAAAGCGTCCGTTCGTCCCGTACATGAGGATAAAATC
>CAYRSY010000067.1:3340-5450 GCA_964427105.1 uncultured Dehalococcoidales bacterium | reverse complement strand
CATGCCAAGAACAGACCTTATACTTTTACACGCGCCGCACGTCTATGATTTCCGCAAAATACCACAGCTTTACGGGCCGGTTTCCGACCTGGTGCTGTCCACCCCTGCCTACGAAATGTACCCCATCGGCTTTTCCAGCCTGGCGGAGTATCTGGGCAAGGCAGGGTATCACGTGCGGTTGGTGAATATAGCCAACCGCATGCTGAAAAACCCCCGCTTTGACGTAGAGACCTTCATCCGCAAACTGAAAGCCCCGGTCTTCGGAATTGACCTGCACTGGCTGGTTCATGCTCACGGCTCTATCGAGTTAGCCAGACTGGTTAAGAAAATCCATCCGGAGGCCAAAATCATCTTCGGCGGTTTCTCCGCTTCCTACTACTATCAGGAGTTGATAGCCTGTCCTGAAGTGGATTATGTCATGCGGGGGGATTCCACCGAAGAGCCCATGCGCCTGTTCATGCAGGCAGCACTTAAAAACGGCAAGATGGACAATATCCCCAACCTCGTCTGGAAAGATGCAGGCGGAGCGGTACATGACAACGGCCTTACGTGCGTGCCTGACGACATCAGCGACGTGATGCAGAACCACTATTCCGCTGTCGTGCGCACAGTTTTACGCTACCACGACCTGCTGAGCACCATCCCCGTCAAGGACTGGCTGCGCTACCCCGTAACCGCCGTGCTGACCTGCAAGGGCTGCGACCATAACTGCGCCTTCTGCGGCGGAGCCAATAGCGCCATGCGCCGCACTACAGGCAGAACCAAGACTGTGCTGCGAACGGCGCAGGACATGTTCAAGGACATACAGAACATCAGCCGCCTCAGTCGCGGGCCTGTCTATGTTCTCAGCGATATACGCATGGGAGGAGAAAAACGCGCTTACGACCTGCTGGAGTTGCTGGAAAAGCACCCTGTTAAGAATACTATCGAGTTCGAATTGTTCAGGCCCACCACCCCGCCCTTCCTCGAAGCCCTCGCCCGCGCCAAGCCGGGCTTCGCCGTGGACATCTCTCCGCACTCACACGACATCAAGGTAAGACGCGCCCTGGGTCTGACCTTCACCAACGAAGAGATGGAGGAGAGCGTCGGCGAAATGCTGAAAGCCGGTTCTTCACGGGTGGAGATATATTTCATGATCGGCCTGCCGGAGCAGACGCCCGAATCGGTAAGCCAGACGATAGACTACTGCGAATACCTGTATAAGAAGTTCGAAGCTGATAAGAGGCTGTTCCTGTTCATCGGACCGCTATCGCCCTTCCTCGACCCCGGCAGCCCGGCCTTTGAAAACCCGGAGAAATACGGCTATAAGGTAATCCACCGCACGCTGGAAGATCACAGGAACGCGCTGACACAGCCCTGCTGGAAATATACGCTCAACTACGAAACAAGATGGATGAGCCGCCAGCAGATAGTGGATTCCACATACGATGCCATCTCGCGCCTGACGCGGCTTAAAGCAAAATATGGATATATCACTCAGGCGGTATCAGACGAGCAGGTTTCACGCATAAAGAGCGCGGTGGAGATGGAAAAGAGGATAGACGCTCTTATACAAAATGGAGGACTGGACAAACTTTCTGGAATGAAGCCCGAACTGGACAGGCTAAACGGCATGGCGGCGGTAGAACGCCGCGAGTTGACGCTGCCGATGGGAGCCGCCAAGCTGAGATATATAAATTCGCTGATTGAGGTGATAAGGGGAAGATGAAAAAACTAAAACAGGCAGCTTTCATGGCTGCCTGTTTCTATCACAGGGATAACTGCATCGCTGCGGGTTATTAAGGCTGGAAAGGCGGGGGATCCTGCACCTGTACCTGGGTCACCGATCCCTGCCCGTTGTCCCCGCGCACCTTGTCGCCGCCGGCAGCCACCGGAGAAGCCAGGAAGATTGTAACCACAGACACAATAATTAAAGCAGACAGCAACTTTTTCACAGGCTAATCCTCCTATCAAAACTTATAAAAAGATATTAACAAAACACCTTGTTTATGTCAATTCCGTTCGGGAAAATATTTAGTACTCCTATGGATTATTATTTACATTCACCGCAGCAAAACCAGCAGAAGCCTCTGGGTTTTTCCCCTGAATAGTGGCATAATACGGTGATCAT
>CAYRSY010000067.1:0-3240 GCA_964427105.1 uncultured Dehalococcoidales bacterium | reverse complement strand
ATGAAACGCTTTTTCAGGAGCTTTTACTACGCCGTAAGCGGCATACTGGCCGCCTTCAAAACGGAACTCAGCTTCCGGCTGCATGTGCTGGCGCTGGTTATCGCCGTGGCGATGGGATTATACCTTAACATTTCGCTTACGGAATGGGGATTCGTGATCTTCGCCGCCGGGTTTGTGCTGTCGGCAGAACTTGTCAACACGGCCATAGAGCGGCTGGGCGACGAAGCCGCCGACGGCAAATTCAAGCTGATAATCAAGAAAGCCAAGGACACGGCAGCCGGCGGAGTGCTCATATCGGCCATAACCGCACTCGTAATCGGAATTATATTCCTGCTCATTCCTTTCATTGAAAAGATAGTTGAGCTGATATAATCCCTCTTTCATTCATGCAGCAGGATACAAAAGGCTAAAGCTGCCAGGGCCGCTGGATGCGGGTATCTCTGGGCAAAAGGTCTATATAGCGTATCTGCGACCTGGTCTCTTCCAGCTCTATGCCGAGCAAATCCCGCATGGACACCATGCCCACTACCTTTTTATTTTCATCCAGTATGGGAAGATGCCTTACCCGCTTCTGTTTCATTACGCTAAGGGCGTAATCAAGGTCATCATCGAGGGTTCCTACTGCCACCTTGCCGGTCATCACATCCTGCACTCTAATGTTGGGGCAGGAATCTTCACGGATCAGGCACTTTCTCACGATGTCCCTTTCCGTGATAATGCCCACCAGCCGCCCTTCTTCGTCGCAGACTGCAAGCGAGCCTCTGTCGTAGGCTACGAGTTTCCGGATAGCCGCCGAAACCGTTTCGGCAGGCCCGATGCTGACCACTTCGCGGTATTTGGCCTCTTTGAGCTTTAGAACATCCCTTATCTTCATATCGCACGCTCCTTTTTAAAACAAGGAATAGAGGATTGACAAAGGGAATAAGTGGAGGCACGTATGCTAACAAAAGCCGGAGAGGTTGTCAACTGGCAATTAAATCAGGCGTAAAGTTTAACAGAGAAAAACAACCCTATTCCATCCGCAAACCTTACGTGCGATAATAGACGCGAATAATCCACAATCGGGAGGGTGAAATGGACAATCCTATGGTCTATTGGGAACTGGCTTCCCACGACGCTGAAAAGACAGTGGATTTCCTGCGAAAGGTGTTCGGCTGGTCGGCGGAATATGACGAGAAAAGCACCATTTACGAATTCCCGGCGGGGGAGGCGCAGCAGGCTTTCGCCGGGGGCGGGGTTTTCACCCTGAGGCGCGCGAAGCTGCCCTTCCTGACGATGTATTTGAAAGTTGAGGACATAGAGGACAAGGCCAGACTGGTGAAGGAAAACGGCGGGTTTATAGTGGAAGAGCCGTTCGAGATAAGCCCCGGCACCAAGATTTGCCTGTTCAACGAGCCGAGCGGCGTGACGCTGGCGATGCTGGAGAAGGGGTGATAGATGAATTGATTTCACTAGTCCATTAGCTATGACTTTAACCTAATGCATCTTATTAACATGACCACCATAACGATAAAAAGGTAAATATTATTCCACCAACAATAGCACTTAATATATAATTTACACTGACTCGTAAAATACCCTTAGTTGATTTTTCACCACCAGAAATGTAATTATAAGGATAAAGCGGATTAAAAACATATATTAGAATCATTTCCGAAAACGCAACACATAACATCCCAACCATAACTACCCATTGAAACTCCAAATTAAATCTAAGCCATGCTATTAGCGATGCGATTGCCCCAAATATTAAAGTTATCGTAATAAGGGTCGGTTTTGAATGGAATACCCAATACCAACTTTTATGTTTTTTAAAATAATCATCAAAATCATTAACTCTTGCTGAAAGCCAATCAGGATCCAAACCGATTATTTCCACCCTATTTCCTCGCGAAGGAAAACTATCTATTTTAACTCTTATAGAGTTTTCATCACCCTGTGCTATCAGATCTAATACTTCAATATCTTGAGGCCATCTGGGATTGGTAAATCTTTCTATATCACAGGTTAAAACATATGCATTACTACCTGATATATAAAGATTAGTATCACTATGCTCTGAAGCCTCAGTAGCTTTGCTGACAATCGCCCATAAATCTTTTACATCGTTTCGTGTTAATTTTAATGAGGGAATATTCAATCGAAGTATTGTCTTCTCTTCACGTATTATCGGTTGTTGTTTTTGTATATCTTTCATATCCCATTTTCTTCAACACTAAAATCTGAATATGATTATATTTATTCAAATATCTCATTACAATAGCTTTTAATCATACAAATGGGTTATATTTTTTCAATCCAGGTAGTTCCCGTCATCCAGTATATCGCCAGAATTACCGTTAAATCAGCCGCCATGTGAGACAGGGTCGCCGCCAGCAGGCCGCCGTTAATCCTGCTTGTCTGCCGCCAGTACCACCCCCCGCAGCCCAGCACCGCAAAGGCCAGCACCAGCCACCATACGCCCACCTTTCCGCCAAGAACAAGCAGGTGATACCCCGCGAACATGAAGTCATTTATTACGGGGCGTTTTGCGCCGCTGCCCAGAAAACCGCGCCAGTAGTATTCCTCTAATATCGGGTTCACCAGAACATAGTAGGCTATAAAATACGGCCAGGAGGAGTTCGTAAGCCCGATGCTCTGCATATAGTTATCGATGTCAGGCGGGACGGACAGTAAAGGCCAGAGAAAATAGATAAGCGCACCGCCCATCGCCCCGATTGCCGCCGATATTATAAGCAAAGCAGAGCCGGAACCGCAGATAATATGCCTGAATGGCACAACCCGTTTCGAGAAGAGTACGGCAGTGGCTATCGCTCCGTGATAGAGCAGTATCGCCGCCCAGGCGTTGTGAAAAACCAGCAACCCCAACCCCACAGCCACGTAGGGGACAAGCGCATAGAGCAGGTTAATGAACATATGGCTGGTATCTTAATACAAGTGAGAGTCAAAGCACAATGCGCGGCAAAAGGAAGTCCGATTAACAGTTTCACCGATACAAAAAAGCCCTCTGATAATCAGAGGGCTTAATTTACTCAATCGGCAGAGAGAAGCGATTAAACTTCGATTTTAACCAGTTCCTCTTCGTCTTTAACCTCAACGGGAGTATTAAGCATATCTTCTGCGCCGATTTTAAGCGATTCCAGCAGGTCTTTCCGCGTTTTTTCCTGCGCGTTCACACCCGGCAGGTCAACCAGCCAGCCTATCCACCATTCGTCACTTTTCTTGATAACCGCTCTGTAA
>CAYRSY010000066.1:4043-8880 GCA_964427105.1 uncultured Dehalococcoidales bacterium | reverse complement strand
GCTGCCTGAGGCCGGGGGTGAAAACATGGGTGGTGGGCGAGGCGGTCATCTATGAAATACTGGGCGCCAGCGCCGTGCGCCTGCCGGACAAGAAAACCGGGTTCGAGTTATTGCAGACAGGCGACATGCTGAGATAAAATCATTGCGTGGTTATAATCCGGGCTCTCACCCTCGCTCCTGCCGCTACCATCGCAAGAGGATTTGAAAATAATGCACTGTGGAGCGATTGGCAACTGCCCATCATAGTTAAGAGAACGTGGCATAATGTAAAGGCATAGCGCAGGGGCATAGCATGCTATGCCCCTGCAGAACGGCAATAACCGAGTTGCTGAACTAACCAGGTATAAGGTGGAAGTATATCTGAACAATCACCCTCACTCTTATCTCTCCCATCGAGGGAGAGAAGGATATGTGTTATGACTGAAGAATATCCCGAATCAAAACAGGAACGCCGCGAGAAGCGCCGCGCCGCTAAAGAAGCCAAGATGCAAAAGCATGGCAAAGGGTTGGCCGTTATCTACCGTGACGCTGTGTTGAAAAGGCTCGGACTGAAAAACAAGCCCTGACTTTTGCCAGTTGCTAATGCCTCATCCATACCCTATACTGGCAGAAGCGTATAATATCGAATTATATTTTATAAAGGGAGAATGTAATGACGGTCAGAATAATCACAGACAGTTCCGCCGACATCCCCCCGTCAATCGCCGAAGAACTGGACATTATGGTCGTGCCACAGTATCTCATTTTTGGCGATAAAACCTACCGCGACCGCATCGACATCACACCCGAAGAGTTTTACGTCAAGCTGGTTGGCAGCAAAATCCAGCCCACCACCTCCCAACCCACACCCCAGGATTTCGCCAATTTCTACAAGGAAGCCGGAAAGACAGCCAGCGGCATCGTGTCCATACATATCAGCGGCAAAATGTCCGGCACCGTCCGATCCGCTGAAAACGGCAAACAGATTGCCAGCCTCGCCTGCCCTGTCGAAGTGGTCGATTCAAAGTTTGTTGCCCTGGCGCTGGGTATAATGGTAATCGCTGCCGCCAGAATGGCAAAAGAGGGGAAATCAGCCGGAGAGATAGCCGAAGCAATACGCGGCATGATTCCCAACGTCAGGCTGGTGGCGCTTTTCGATACGCTGGAGTACCTGGCCAGAGGCGGGCGTATCGGTAAAGGCAAGGCGCTGATCGGCACCCTTCTGAACGTCAAACCGATGCTGACGCTTAAAGAAGGCGAGTTCGTGCCCGTCACTCAGGTGCGCAGCAGAGCCAAAGGCAAGGAAAAGCTGTTGGAATATGTTAAAAACATCACAGATATTGAAGATATAGGCATCATCTACAGCACAGGAGAGGATGAAGCCGGAGAACTGGCTACGGCCATAAAGGATTTTCCGCAAGAACGTATAATAGTGGCAAACCTGGGGCCTGCAGTAGGCTCGCATACCGGCCCGGGACTGCTGGCAATAGCCTTCAGAACCAGAAGCTGATACCTTTGCCAGTCTAAATGCAGCGGCTTGTGCATTTGCCAACAAACAGGTTTCTATGTATACTTTTTGGCTATATTGTGTCATCGCATCCGACTATATAGAAGGAGTATAGGTTGACAGTTAGAATTATCACAGACAGCACCGCCGATATCCCCCAGGATATGGTCAAAGAATTGGGAATAATTGTAATTCCCCAGTATGTTATTTTCGGCAAAAAAAGCTACAAGGACCGTATAGACATTACCGACGATGAATTTTATGACAGGCTGGTCAGCAGCAAGGAGCAACCCACCACCTCTCAACCCACCCCCCAGGAATTCATCAATCTTTTCACAGAAGCGGGCAAAGGAGCCGATGGTATTCTTGCGATACTTATAAGCTCTAAATTGTCAGGCACAATCAATTCCGCAGAGCAGGCCAAAAAAGCGGCCGAGGCAGGTTGTCCGATCGAGGTCATAGATTCAAAATTGATATCCATGCCGCTGGGCATGGTGGTAATAAATGCCGCCAGAATGGCCAAAGCCGGCAAAAGCCTCAAGGAAATAACGGAAAAGGCGAAAGACAACTGCTCTAAAGTAAAGTTATTGATACTGTTTGATACTCTTGAGTATCTGGCGCGCGGCGGGCGCATCGGCAAAGCCAAATCGCTGGTGGGATCGCTGCTCAACGTCAAACCAATGCTGACCATCAAGAACGGCGAACTTGTGCCGGTATCGCAAGTGCGCAGCAGGGCCAAAGGCAAGGAAAAGCTCCTTGAATTTTTGAAAGCAAACAAAGGGGTTGAAGAACTCAGTATCATTTACAGCACAGACAAAGAGGATGCAGAAGCATTTGCTGACAGTATAACCGGTTTTCCAAGGGAGCGTATAATGATAGCCAGGCTCGGACCTGTGGTAGGTTCACATACCGGCCCCAACATTCTGGCTATAGCCATAAGGACCAAAAGCTAAATTTTACGCGAATATTGTATCCGCCAATAAAAGCCCGTCATCGTTATCCATGGCGGGCTTTATTTTTCAGATTTATTCTGCCTTTAACAATTCATCCAGGCTGACTGAGGTAATGAGCTCCAGATTGCGCGTAATTTTTTCCGCGTCCCAATCCCACCATTTAATCTCCAGCAACGCATGTATGGTTTCAGGAGGGAAACGCATTCTTATCGGCTTAGCCGGATTTCCTCCGACTACCGCATACGGTTCGACATCGGAGACAACCACAGACCGCGAAGCGATGATGGCTCCGTCCCCTATTTTTACGCCCGGCATGATAAGCGAGTCATAACCTATCCAGACATCATTGCCGACAACCGTATCGCCCTTGAAGGGCAAATCGCCCGGTTGGGGCATAATCCGTTCCCAGCCGTTGCCGAAAATACTGAACGGATAAGTAGAGAAACCTGAAATTTTGTGGTTTGCCCCATTCATGATAAATTTAACGTCTTTGGCGATGGCGCAAAACCTGCCGATTATCAGTCTATCTTCCATAAACGGGTACAGATACAAGACGTTACGCTCAAAGTTCTCCGAATTTTCAGGGTCGTCATAGTATGTGTAATCCCCGATAATGATCTGGGGATTCGACACAGTATTTTTAATAAAGCAGACTTGATTAAAACCTTTCATGGGATGAATTCCTGATGGCGAAGGTCCGTTCATACTACTCCATGCCTCCAATCAGTTTATAACCGGTGTATCGCTATTTTTTCATAACAAGTTTGAAACATTATCGCCTGCGATAGCCTGATAATACAATAAAGAGGGAGTTCCTGAAAGGACTCCCTCTTGTTTTCGATACCTTCCCGGTGTTCTATTCTCCGGGTTCGTTCTTCGGCACTTCCGCCCCACCGTCCGGCCCCAGTTCCATCTCCTCTTTAAGCTGATCGTAAAGGCGCGCGGCGCGCGGGTAGCCGATACCGAGCTTACGCTGCAGGTAGGAAGCCGACATTTGGTCATGCTCGTTGGCCAGTTGCCGTACGGAATCCATCAGGGGATCCACCGGCTGGCTTTCTTTCTTAACGAAAGCAGGCGCGTTGGCTATCTCCGAAACATTCAGGGGCTGCACATTTTCCCGCTTCTGGCTGTTCCAGAAATACACCAGACGCTCCACCTCAGGGTCAGAGACATAACAACCCTGCAAACGTTTGGGTTTGGCGGCATCGGTAGGGGCATAAAGCATATCCCCGCGCCCCAGCAGTTTTTCGGCGCCCACCATATCAAGGATGGTGCGCGAGTCCACCTGCGAGGTAACGGCAAAGCTGATGCGGGTGGGGAAATTGGCTTTAATAAGACCTGTGATGACATCTACAGACGGGCGTTGAGTGGCTACCACCAGGTGAATGCCCACAGCGCGGGCAAGCTGGGCCAGACGGCACAGGATATGCTCTACTTCATCGAAGCCAGCCATCATCAGGTCGGCCAGCTCGTCTATTACCAGTATGAGATAATGCATTCTCTCTTCACCGGTTTTGCCCTTGTTGTACCCGTCTATGTTGCGCACTCCGGCGGTCGCCAGTTTCTTGTAGCGGTTATCCATCTCCATATTGAGCCAGCGCATGGTGTTAAGCGCTTTGTCGGTGTCCACGATAACCGGCGCAGCCAGGTGCGGCAGGCTGTTGAACTGCGTCAGCTCCACTCGCTTGGGGTCTATCATGATAAGCTTGGTGTCATAAGGCGTGTTGCACATAAGGATGCAGCAGATAATGGCATTTAGGCACACCGTCTTGCCTGAACCAGTGGCTCCGGCTATAAGAAGATGCGGCATTTTGGCCAGATCGTCAGCCACAGCCTCGCCGCCGGCGCCTTTGCCCAATGCCATAGCCAGTCTGGTCTTGGACAACAGTTTCTGGAAGTTGTTGGTTTCGATTATGCCGCGCAGGCTGACAGTGCTGTAGATTTTATTCGGAACTTCTATGCCCACAATGGGTTTTCCCGGCACAGGGGCCTCAATGCGTATGGTAGGCGCAGAAAGAGCCAGCGCCAGATTATTGGAAAGAGCTGTGATGCGCTCTACTTTCACGCGGGAACGTGACACCTCTTCTTCACGTATAAAGATGTTGCCGTCTTTGTCTTTTTCCTGCACGCGCCGGGTTTTAATATCCCAGCCCGGCTCCACACCGAACTGGGTCACGGTAGGACCGACGTTAATCTCGGTCACCTTGCCGATAACGCCGTAGCTGGCAAGGGCATCTTCTATCACCTTGGCGCGCTGGCGGTTATCGCCGTCGCTGAATTCCACTTCCTGCGATTTGTCCAGGATTTCGATGGGCGGCAGTTTCCACCCATCCACCACAACCACCTTGGAAGACTCGGCATATTTGCGCCATACGTCCTGAGCCACCTGCTGAGACGA
>CAYRSY010000066.1:0-3943 GCA_964427105.1 uncultured Dehalococcoidales bacterium | reverse complement strand
AGGGCGCGGGCGGGGCGGAGGCATTTTGAACAAGCCGATCAGGCCGCCTATCGCCTTTTTGAAAGTACGCCAGGCCGCCGCCGGCATCATAAAAATCAGCCCCAGCAATATAAGCCCTGCTACTTTTAATATTCCAAGAAAACCATTCTCGCCCACCAGATTGGCGCCCACATCGCCGCCTAACTCGAAAAAGCCAAGGATGCCCCAAATGGCAAAGAACAGCAGTATGCCGCCGATCCAGCGGTACCAGTAATTAAGCGTCCAGCGTCTGGCAAAAGGCGAAAGCTGTTCCCTGAACAACACGCACAGAATGACTGCAATGCCGAACAGGATGAGTATCAAACCCCACCCCAGCAGCCCGTAGGTTCCGGTAAGCAGATTATTTATGAAATTAGTAAAATTGCCCCATTGCCATATCAGCAGGGCTATAACAAGCGCGAACAGAATGATACGCCATGTCCAGATGGAAGTGAATATCCGGCGGAAAAAGCCCGGCCCACTGCTGCCTCTGGATATTTTCTGAGGCCTGGCTTTCACAGGTTTTCCGGGCGCGGGACGCGCTTTTATTTTAGCTTTAGCCGGGCGCTTTTCGGGTTTTTTAGCCTCTTTCCTGTTTGCCATACCCTACTCCTATACCTGCACCTGCACCGGAAGTATCATCGGGCGGCGCTTGGTCTTATCGTAGAAATACTTGTCAAGAGCGTTTTTAACCTCGTTATCGATAAAGCCGCGGTCTGATGAATGCACTCGTCCGTGATTAAGCACATCGGCCACCAGGTCGCGCCCTCCGTCGAGCATATCCTTGCTTTCGACCACATCCACAAAACCGCGGGAGACGATATCGGGGCGGGTAACCAGCTTTCCCGTCTGCTTGTTTATGGCGATAATGACTACAACTATGCCGTCGCGCGACAGCATGCGGCGGTTTCGCAATATTACTCCATCCACATCACCGACAGACAGGCCGTCAACATATACATTGCCTGAAGTGACCTTGGCGCCTCTTTTGCCGCCGTTTGCGTCCAGCTCCAGCACATCGCCATCCTCCAGCACGAAAGTATTCGCGGCAGGGATGCCCACCGATTGCGCCAGCCTGGCATGCATGCTCAGATGACGGTATTCGCCGTGCACGGGAACAAAATATTTTGGTTTTACAAGGCTGAATATCAGCTTGAGTTCTTCCTGACTGGCATGGCCGTGGACATGCGCCTGTGTGCGGCTGCCGTAAAACACCTGCGCGCCCTGCTTGAACAGGTTGTCCACAGTGCGGTTCACCAAAGATTCGTTACCGGGGATGGGCGAGGCAGAGATTATGACCGTGTCGCCCGGCACTATGCTGATATGGGGATTGGCGCGGCTGGCAATACGCACCAGCCCGGAGGTTGGTTCCCCCTGGCTGCCGGTAGTAAGCACGACCGTTTTTTCGCGCGGCGTGCGCGCCAGTTCTTCCATGCGCCCCATCACTCCCGGCGGAAGGTTGAGATAACCCAGGTCGGAGGCAATGCGCACGTTGTCAGTCATGCTGCGCCCCACCACGAAAACGCGCCTCCCATGCCTTGCAGCGGCATCCATGATCTGCTGCATGCGGGAGATGAGCGAAGCAAAGGTGGTCACCAGCACGCGTCCGGGAGCATCGGCGATAATATGATCCAGGGCTTCGCCGACCACCCTTTCGGAAGGCGTATAGCCCGGCATCTCTGCATAGGTGGAATCGGACAAGAGAAGCAGCACGCCCTGCGACCCCACCTGCGCCAGGCGGGAAAGGTCTGTGGGCGGGCCGCTTACCGGCGTGTAGTCCAGCTTGAAATCGCCGGTATGCACAATGACGCCCGCGGGGGTGTGGATGATCAGCCCTACTGCATCGGGGATGCTATGGCACACAGGGAAAAACTCTACCCCGAAGTGCCTCCCCAGATTGAAATGGCCTCCCGGCGCTATAACGTTTATCCTGGTCTGGGATAGTATTTTTCTCTCTTTCAGTTTGCCGGATATCAGCCCTTTGGCCAGCTTGGTGCAATAGATAGGCACGTTAATCTGCGGCAAAACATATGGTAAGGCACCGATATGATCTTCATGAGCATGGGTAATAACGATGCCGCGCACCTTGCTCTGGTGTTCTACCAGGTAGCTGATGTCGGGTATAACCAGGTCTATGCCCAGCATTTCTTCGTCAGGGAACATCAGCCCTGCGTCTATGACGAGGATATCCCCGCCATATTCGATGGCCGTCATGTTTTTACCTATTTCCCCGAGGCCTCCCAGGGGAATAATCTTCAATTTTTCTTTTGGCATTGAGTCTTCCTTATAACAACCTTAGTTGCTGCGTTTCTTCCTTTTGGCTCTCCGGAGCCGTTTTTATTTCATTTTCTTTTTTTAATCCGGCCAGCAGACCGGGTATTTTCAACATATCGGACTGGATAACCCCGCGCAGGTTACCCTGATGCAGAGCCGCCGCAGGATGATACATGGGAAAGTAGAGGATGCCATCTTTTTTGATGGCTGAACCATGTATCTGGCTGATGGTCTTGCCGGGCATGAAAAGCCCCATAGAATAGCGTCCCAGCGTCACTATCATTTTAGGCTTTATTATTTCAAGCTGCCTGTCCAGATACGGGCGGCAGTTAGCTATTTCCTGCGGCAATGGATCGCGATTGTCCGGCGGTCGTGTTTTAATGACATTGGTTATATAAACCTGTTCGCGATTGAGACCGATGGATTTAAGAAGCTGGTCGAGGAACTGCCCTGCCGAACCGACGAAAGGGCGCCCCTGCTTGTCTTCGTGCCATCCGGGAGCCTCGCCGATAAACATTACCTCGGCATTTTCCGCGCCCTCCCCGGGCACCGCGTTAGTCCGCGCTTTGGATATTTCGCACTTGTGGCAAGAACGTATGCACTGATAAAGCTCATTCAGAGCTGACATATTATGATTGTCCGAAGGGTTGGAATCTATATTTGCACCTCTCGAACAATGATAACATGCGATATATGTCAAGTCAATTTGAGACAGCTTTAATTCAAACCTGAAAAAGGCAATAAATACTACTCTTAACCTATCTTTCAGCAAGGTTATACGTTGTAATATACAGAATTTTGACTGCCATTGTGTTTTCAGGCGCTATTCCGCCGCGATTTTACTCAAACTTTACCGTGTTGTGGTAGAATAGTCGGAATGTTTTAAATAAACAGGTTTTGAAGAGCAGCTATAGATGCCTAAATTATTTTCGATTCTTATACCTACATATAACGAACATGACAATATAGCCCCGCTCCTTGAGCGGATAAACACCGCCATCCCCGGCAACGATTACGAGGTGTTATTCGTGGATGACGACAGCCGCGACGGCACGCCGGAACTTATTAAACAGCTTTCCGCAAAATACCCGTGCAGAGTGGTAGTGCGCAAGGATAAGAAAGGGCTGGCTTCAGCCGTGGTTGACGGCTTCGAATGGGCAGAATCCGGCACAATCCTCGTCATGGACGCGGATCTGCAGCACCCCCCGGAGGTTGTGCCATCGCTCATAAAAGCCATACAAGGCGGAGCCGACATCGCCGTTGCCAGCCGCTATGTGCCGGGCGGCGGCACCGCCGGCTGGAGCCGGATACGCAAAATAATATCCGGCGGAGCCATCATGCTGGCGCACGTTCTGCTGCCGCAGAGCCGCAGGGTAAAAGACCCCATGTCAGGCTTTTTCGCTTTCAAAAAAAGCGTTATTTCGGGCGTTAAACTCGCTCCCATCGGCTACAAGATCCTGCTGGAAATGCTGATAGTAGGAAAGGCAAATAAAATTGCTGAAGTTCCTTTTATGTTCCAGCCGCGCGAAATGGGTAAAAGCAAACTCGACGCCAAACAGGAGATAGAGTATCTTAAACACCTTTTCAGCCTGATGCGCCGCAGCGGCGAGGTAACGCGCTTTATAAAATTCTGTCTGGTAGGCGGCAGCGG
>CAYRSY010000065.1:0-8907 GCA_964427105.1 uncultured Dehalococcoidales bacterium | reverse complement strand
AAAAGCAGAAAAGGCGATAGTTTTTTCTTCATCTATTCCTTGATGCCAGACAAACTGCTTCCGCTACCGGTATAGAGATCACGGATAATTTCATCTTCAGGTTTTCACCTATCCTGCGGGTTGGGGCATATAAAAAGCCCGCGCCAGACGTCATTACCAGTTTATTTCCAGAGAAACGGAATTTTTGCCCCTGCGGTTTCTGTACTTCATTTCCAGAACCGCGGACTCGGGGATAATGCTGATTTCATCATCGCCGATCTTGAGTGTATTGTTCTCCAGATTCGTGACAATATCCCTGAGCCTGTCCAGCAACTGTTCCCTGGTGTAAAACTGCTTTTCGCTTTCCACCTGGCCTAGTTTCAGGGGAACAAATACGGAGATGTTTATTGACTTCTCTCTGGCGGCGGCCTGTTCACGGGAGTAAGACTCCCGGCTGAAAGAATCGGAATAAGTCTTGCATTCCTTAACGGCTCTGGCGGCCGCTTCTTTCAGGGCAGCCCCGAAAAAATCACGCACGGTTACCGCTTCATACCATTCCTTGAACTTGAGAAACCGCTTTTCGATATCCAGCGCTTCCGCAAAGTTGAATCTGTCATCTTTGCTTTCACGATCTATCTCCTGGAGAAGCCTTCCGCCTTCATCGATGATTTCCGCATATTCCTGGTCTCTCAGCTTATTGAATTCAGCAATCGTTTCCTTCTCCTGCTCTTCCTCAAAAGCGGCTACTTCAAGCACCTTGCACTCGCCGCCGAATTGCTGTATCTGTGACTGGAAATGCCCCAGGGCTACTTTTAATTTCGGCAGATTGGGGAGAATATAGACGGACTGCTGCAAGGCCAAAGAGCCCATTTCCCGTACCTTTTTCCAGATAGTCACTCTGGCGGTAGAAGGCTTTGCCGGTATCTTGTAAATGATGATGAACCAGCCGCGTTTTACTTTCGCAACCATATTATGTCTCCTAACAGTTGTTAGTATAACAACTGTTTTGTTATGTGTAAATATAACAATCGGAAATGACTGCCAGGCATCACCGGGGACTGAAGCCTGTCCATATCAGAAGAATTTATAAAATGGGATGCGCTTTTTTGAGGCAATCTGACGGCTTTATGTCAGCGGATTTTGAATCTTTCTATTTTTCCAAGCATCTCGGCAGCCGAAGACAAAGGGCCGGCTTCAACTTCGATAACACCGGCATGGCAGCGCCTGTAGTATTCCAGCAACGGGGCTGTGCGTTTGTTGAATATCTCCAGTTTGCGCTTTATTTCTCCGAGGGAGTCGTCTATCCTGCCGATGCGGTCTCCGCCTGCGTTGGAATCTATCCTTCGCATCACGGTTTCGGGTGCGCATTTCAGGCTGATAACAGCAATAACCCGCAGCATCTCTTTAATATGATCCGCCTGGCCTTCATGGCGCGGGAGGCCGTTCAGCACGACAAGAGTGCGTGTATCGGCTTTATTTCTGAGGATAAAATTATCGAGCAGTTTGCGCGCAATATAGAAGTGTTCATCTTCGAGCAGAGCGCCCGTTTCAAGCATATGTACGACTATTTCCCGTTCATTATCATCCAGCACGGCCTTTTCTTCCTGCGCAGATTGGCGCAGTTCATGCCCGAAATCAAAATGCAGGCACGGCAACCCCCACAGCCCGCATCTCTCCATGAGCTGTCCCAGAGGGGTTTTACCGGCTCCCGTCGGGCCAAGCAAAAGTATGGCGCTATGGCGGGTTTCTTCCTTCGGCTGCATATAACTAATAATACTAAGGAGCAGAAATAAAGTCCATGACAGGATTACAGGCGGGGCAAGACGCAAATACAGGTAAAACCCGATTCAATTCCTTTTGTGATTCTATAACAGAAAAGGCAGCAACTGAAGTTGCTGCCTTTATATGACAATACCCGTATGTCCACCTCTGAAATAGCATTTCTCCTCAACAGGAGCCTTTAAGGTTTAGTATTGACGGGTTCTGGATACGCCTTCCTGGCGTTTGCGCCTCCGGGCGCTTTTCTTGGCTTTGATGCGTTCCGCATCGCCTCTTGACACGAAATATTCGTGTGTGCGGGCTTCCCGCAAGACACCCTCGGTCTGCACCATTCTCTGAAAACGCTTCAGCAATGATTCCTGCGATTCACCGTCACGAATTGTAACTTTTAAAGACAAACTGCATCACCTCCTCGGGCAAGAAAAACAAAGAACTGTACACGGGCTGACGTTAACGTCAGCCCGTGTACTCATACATTAGCTAGTTGAGAACAGCTTAGCGCTTTGCGGCGCGGTAGCAATCGCTGCAATAAACGGGCTTGTCGCCGCGGGGCTGGAAAGGAACCTCGGTAGCCTTGCCGCAGCTGGCGCAGGTTGCAGGGAACATCTGACGAGCGCCACCTGAATAGCCGCCTGTATTGCCGCGCTCTGCCTTGCGAGCCTGACGGCATGAAGGGCAGCGTTTGGGCTCGTTTGTGTAGCCTTTTGACTGGAAGAACTCCTGATCCTGAGCGCTAAAGGTAAAAGTAGCGCCACAATCAGAACACTGGATAGACTTGTCCTGAAATGCCATGGATGACCTCCTCTCTTTATTACTTGTTAGAGTTCGGGTCATCCAGCATTGAAGAATAAAGGATGAGCATGTAATAACCTAAACCTAATCTAACGCTATTATACAATACCCAATCAAGTAGCGCAATAGTCTGTAAATGAAAATATTTCCTGTTAAAAACCCGCATGGAATTGTTCCCCGCGATGCGGGGATCGTTCCGTTCTAATTTGGTTGATGACCGATAATCCTATCCCCTTTATCCCCTCACCTGCGCCCTCTCTCCGGACCCTCCCCCGCTAAGCCCGCCCCTCCCTGAGGCCATCACGCTCGGCAGGCTTGCTCAGGACGACAGGGGAATAAAACTGATTACTGACAATAACATGGAGAGGGAAGGTTAAGAGGCTGCTGATTCCTGCCAGATCCTTCGTTTCACTCAGGATGAGAGTTTTTTGCCGAAGGCCACTGCAATCAGTATTGAGGTTATAAATGGCTGTAAAATGGGACGCAGCATGCTGCGTCCCTACGGGATAGCGCCACAGGATGCCGTTACCATCCGTATCCATTTCCCTGCACCCTCATCAGGACAATATTTGCCGGTCGCCGCTGGGGTATTCGGGAAAAGGGAGTTTAATAAAAAAGGGGTTTCAAGAGCACCTGACCTTGCGGCAAGTGCGCTTAACGCCCCGTTTTAATTAAACCAGCCAAAAGCGAACGATACACGGGAATACACCCGATAGACAATGCCCTCCAATACGAGTATATTGGTATAAACAACCTGAACACTTTCCTGATATGTAAAGGGAGGGCTTAGATGGGCGTCGCTATTGATTATGAAAAGGTCCTCACGGAGATAGTCTTCGTCAACCTTCCTGGCCCGGAAGAACCAAATCCCGGAATGACCGGGGGGGAACTGCTTCACGGATTCCTGGCAGACCTGCATCGGGCTAACAACCCGGATGTCAGGCATTACGTCGAGATGCTCTGCCTGAAGTGGAATATCCACTACCGCAACACCTGACTCTGGTTAAATTTGCAGTTCAAGAAGTTTGGAGAGCCGCTCGCGGTGACTGGTCTTTAGCATGGCGTCTTCCATCTTGATAACACCGCGTTTGACCAGATAAGCCAGATCCTGATCCAGTATCTGCATGCCCAGGCTTTTGCTCATCTGCATTATGCTGGGAAGCTCGAATGTTTTCCCTTCCCGCACAAGATTGCTCACAGCTGATGTCGCCAGCATTATCTCAAAAGCGCCCACACGGCCTTTACCGGAAGCGCGCGGGATAAGCGTCTGAGCCACCACCGCCACCAGAATCTGTGAAAACTGCAGCCTTACCTGCTGATGCTGCTGAGGCGGGAACATATCTATCATGCGGTCCACCGTCTGGGGAGCGTCTATAGTGTGAAGCGTCCCCAGAACAAGATGCCCTGTCTCCGCCGCTGCTATAGCCGTTGACATGGTTTCCAGATCACGCATTTCTCCGACTACGATTACGTCCGGATCATGGCGTAAAGCATGCTTCAAAGCGCAATCGAACGAAGAGGTATCAGCCCCCAGTTCACGCTGTGATATTACACACAGATTATCCTTGTAAATATACTCAATGGGGTCTTCGATGGTAATAACGCGGCTGCGGGTGGTATTGTTCAAATAGTCAATCATAGCGGCCAGCGTAGTGGATTTGCCGCTGCCCGTAGGCCCAGTCACGACTATCAGGCCGCGCGGTTTCAACATCAGTTCCTTCAATATCTGCGGCAATCCAAGCTCTTCTATGCTGGGAATGCGGAACGGTATGACGCGAAAAACCATACTCAGCGAACCGCGCTGACGCTGCACATTGACGCGGAAACGCGCCAGACCGGGAACGGCATACGCGAAATCAAGCTCATGCGTCCTAAAAAATATCTCATGCTGCGTTTCAGTGGTCACCTGATCAAAAACCTGTTCAACATCTTCAGGGGTGACCGGATGGCATTTTTCCGTATGGGTCAACGCTCCATTTATGCGGAATACAGGGCCGGTAGGAGCTTTGACGTGCAGATCGGAGGCATTCAGTTCCACCATATCCCTGAGAAACTCTTGTATCTCTATCATCTCTCTCTCCTGTTCCAGCGCATCAGGTAGTTTTGTTCGTTTCTTCCTTAAGCCTCTCCAGATCTTCTTTTGTAAAGAGTCTCCAGCCGCGCCTGTCGCGCCGGGCCACGTCTTCAAAGACCCCGCTGCGCACCCATCGCAAAAAGGTATTCCTGCTGATTCCGGCTATTTCGCAAGCCTCGGCAGTTTGATAGTACCGGCGTCCTTTAATATTTATCGTCATAATATGGATTGCTCCGACACTGTTTGAATATATTCAAAACTATTACCAGAGAAAATGAAGTTCAACAGGGCATCAGGATTATTGTCAGCCTATCACAAGCCATTTGAAATAGGTATTTAGTACTATATTAAAAAATAACTGCCTATTCTTCGTCTTTTTCAACCGTGATAAGCCCCTTGCGGATGGCCTTCACCACGGCATCGGTTCTGGCATTGGCATCCAGCTTGCTGAGAATGGAGGTAATATGGTTTTTGATAGTCTGTTCGCTGACATTGAGCTTGATGGCTATCTGTTTGTTGGCAAATCCCTGAGCCATCAGGCTGATGATATCAACCTCGCGGGCTGTAAGGGGTGACACCAGATCTTCAACCTCGCGCTGTTTCGAAAGCGTCTGGAACTCTGCCAGTATTTGCTGCGCCACTCCGGGGCTGGCGCCCAAACTTTCACTTATAGGATGTCCCCCCTGAGCCACCCACTTAACCATATCACGCAGATTATCCGCGCTGACTTCTTTGCTCAGATAAGCTGAAGCCTGATCCCTGATAGCGTTGAAAAGCTGATTATCGCTGAAACTGGAAGTTATCACGATAACGGCAGTCGTCGGGGAAACCTGCTTCAGGCGGCGCAACAGATGAAATCCGCTTTCGGGATTAGTATCCACATCCACGATAGCAACGCGGGGAAGTACAACTTCCACAGTAGATGATAGCTTTTCGGTAATATTGCTCTCGCCGATTATCTCGAAAGCGTCAACAGCGCCAAGCATATGATGCAAGCCCTCACGGATAACGGGTTGCTGGCTAAAAAGCCAAATGCCAATCTTTTCTGCGTCCATGATTGAACCAATCCAGCACAGCCCCGCATCATCCAAAAAGGAAGGCTTTTACACTGTTTTGCGGCGGGGATTTCAGCGCTGTCCTTCTGCCGGTATAAAATGCTTTCGCATAAACTGGTCAGCCAGCCCCGATGCTCTGCGGTCAGGCGCTGGCTGCTCAGTTCTTCAGCTACCAATCTCTATATTGAAAGCGTTATTTAGCCCACTTTTCAGCCAGGTTGCCGATTAAAGGCAGTTTCCACGAGTTACCCTGGTAAGCCCGCACCATCAGCAATATCGACAAAATGATAAAGGCAAGCCAGAATATCCAGGTAATTGCCCATCCGATAACCGTCATACCTAAAACAATGACGATGATAAAATAGATTACGCCTAAAATAATCGATTGCATGGCGTTGAATCTGACAGAAGGTCTCTTGTCAATCAGGAAGAATACCAACCCTGAAACCCAGCTGAACAAATAACACAACAACCCTGCAATGTTCTCCTGCAACCCGCTGGAATTATTTGCCATATCTACACCCTCCTTTACGAATTCTGCCAACCAGATTATACCCGCAAAGTATACGTGTCAATAGTTTTTTACAAAATACAGGGGTTAATTTTCAACTTTTTCTATGCGGTACAGCACCCTGCCGGAAGGCACCACCACTTCCACGGTATCGCCCTGTTTCCTGCCGATTATGGCCTTTCCTATAGGGGAAACATGCGAGATTTTGCCCTTTGCGGGATCTGATTCCTTGGGGCCGACAATAGTAAAAGTCTGCACCTTGCAGGTAGCCACTGCCGCCAGCACCACCGTGTTGCCGACCGCCACACGGGATCTGGATTTGTCCGAAGAATCAATTATTACAACATTTTTGGCGATGGCTTCCAGTTCCTGAATACGGCCGTCTATATGCCCCAGTTGCTCACGGGCGGCATGCAGCGGCGCGTTCTCACGGAAATCCTTGTCGGCGGCGGCGCGGCGGATCTCCTCGAGCACCTGCGGACGCTGGCTTTTCAGAGAAGCCAGCTCTTTCTGCATATCCTCATATCCCTGCTGTGTCAGGACGCACATGTCAGACTGTGCCTGCTCTTTGGCAGCTTTCGTTGCCGGAAGGGCTTTATCCCTTCTGGCTTTGAGATGCACCGCCATATTATTTTCTGTCAAGCCTTCCTTTTTGGCATAAGCCAGAAATTTGCGCACTATTTCCAGCTTATGCGCGCTTTCTGTATCGGATGCAGAAAAACGCTCCGAGTATCCGGCGACATCCATTGGGGTAAGACTCTCGAATGTTTTTTCCCCGTGAAACCAGCTCAGAAAGCGTTTTATCTCCGCCGCGGATTCTCTCGCAGTTTCCGGAGGCAATGTATTCAAAAACTGGGCAGCAGCATCATTCAAGGTAAGTTTTTGAGAATTATCAGACATCAGGGTTCACTTCCAATCGATTTATTATCTTGCGTTTCGGCACGCCGCCGGTTGCTTAACGGCTGCGTTATTTTTCTTATCACCTGAAGCATAGCACGTCCATGCCAGTCGAAGCCAATCCCCTGAGAATTTTCCAGGGAGGCAATCAGTCCCCGCCTTTCCGCCATATCAAGCAGGGAAGCGATTCTTGTGTCGCTCATTTTCCCGTATAAACGGTGCGCCCAGCTTCCCAATCTCAATTCCTGCCCCAGCAGGCGCTTCCACTCTTTTTCATAAGCAGACAGGCGCGAGGCAGAAAAATCATAGGCTTCCATAGACGCATGAAGCGTTTCCGCTGCCATATCGGCGCAAAGCATTCCGAAATACACCCCCCCGCCGGTGATGGGTTTTACCTGCCCGGCTGCGTCTCCGGCAAGGAGTATTCCATGCTTATATGTTTTCTTGGGAGGCATAAGAGTTATGCCGCGGTAGGCAGGCTTTCCGCGCACAAAACTGATGCGTTTTTTTTCTTTTAGCAGCGAGAGAAACCTGTCGAGTCGCCCGTCGGCATCTTCCTTGGCCATCAGCCCCGCCAGCGCCGCCGATTCCCCGCAGGGCACCAGCCAGCCGAAAAAACCCGGAGCAATTTCATTCCCGAGATATATCTCCAATTCCTTCAGGTCTCTGGATTGAACCTCAACCTGCGCGCCAGCCGCCCAATCCCGCGCCTTGCCGAATCCCAGTTTCTCAGGCAAGCCTCCCCCGAACCCGCAGGCAAGCACCATGGCGCGAGCCGTAAAATACTCTTTTTTGCCGCGCCGCTCGACCGTTGCCACAACGCCGTCAGGGTTAACCTGTACATCGGTGACATTATGCGCCAGAAAGTAATCCGCGCCGGAATCCTGCGCCTGCCGCGCCATCCAGGCGTTAAAGGCCCCCCTGTCAATAACCGCAGCCTGCATTTCTTTACGTTCAAGCCTGAGCAATTTGCCGGATGGAGAGAATACAGAGGCGCTGTTTAGTTCTTTTAATATCAGCTCCGGGGGTATGCTGAAGCGTTTAAGACACTCGCGGCTGACGATGCCGGTACAGCATACGGGGCCGCCGACGGAAGGATTCTTTTCCAGAACGGCTACCTGATGCCCTGCTATTGCCAGCTTGTACGCAGCGCGGCATCCCACCGGGCCGCCGCCTACTACCAGAAAATCGTAACGGTTCATTATTCTCGATATTATCTTAATCCACAGAATTATAACACAGCCGCGCTTTTGAGGATTAACTGGATGATTAGGAAGTGATCCCCTTGCATCTCATGGGGCCACGGATTAGCCATACCGCGCTATTTTTGCGCCATTCGGCGAAAACCGCCTGGCTTTTCAGACAAAATATTGGCTGCGGCAGTTCATAAATCCGGCCTTGCAGTAGCTCCCATTAAACATGTCTTTCTCCTAAAATATTATCGAGCGGGATAATACATTCCCGCTGTTTTTAAGATTTATTATGTACCGCAGCAAGCCGACTAAAGGGAAAGTTTCGTTCGAACTGACAGCCATAATGCTGCTTTTCGCCCTGGCGCTGACTTTTTTCATCACCTTTCTCACGGCCTATTTCAACGGAAATCAGGTTATGGTTAACGTCAACGCTTTCAATGAAGCGCACATCGAACTGGTATTGTTCAGCGCCGTAATAGTAATAGGGCTGATTCTTATAGTGCTGAAGGCAAAAGAGGTCAGGCTGCTGATAAACGATAAAGATACAAAGGATTGATCCTAACCTGTTTATAAGTCCGGTTTTCTTTGATTCCGGCTTTAATCCGCCCGTATATTCGCCGTAGATAT
>CAYRSY010000064.1:0-9073 GCA_964427105.1 uncultured Dehalococcoidales bacterium | reverse complement strand
TCCCTCTCCTCAACGCCGTTGAGGTCTCCCTTTCGCCAAAGGGAGAGAAGATACCTCCCCCCGCCCTGAGGTCCTCACGCTCGGCAGGCTCGCTCAGGACGACAAGGAAAAATCAAAAAGAGAGGGAACGCCCGCGGGCGCCCCCTCTCTGCTCCGGGTAAGGTTAAACCTCTTCTGCGGAGATACTCCGCCTGCCAGTCCTACAGTATTCTGGAATATAAAGCCCAGGACTGCTCGGAGGTGTCATCGCTGATCTTGTGCGCTTCAGCCACGGCGACATCCCGCGAGCCTATGGCCTTTGCCACGTTTGCCTGATAGGTTTTGGCGGCGTTCTGCTTGGCGCTTTCGAGCGCGGCCTTTGCCTCCTGCACGGCCTTATCATAGGCTTGCGTGGCCTGCGCTACGGCTTCCGTCTGCGCCTGTAATGCCGCTGCGATGTCGCTGTCGCAATTGCTCTCGGCCTGCTGCTCCGCCTGCCTGAGAGCCATCGCTATCTGGACTTCGTTTTCCCTGTAAGCCCGGGCTACCTGGCGCGCCGCTTCGACATGCGCCGCATGCGCCTTTTCGGCATATCCCACTGTCTCGGTAAGCGGTTTGACCGCTATCTGCCCCATCGGGCGCTGCGTATTTTCGGGCGCTTTGGGGGACTCCTGTTGTTTTGCGGGTTTGATCTCCACCTGATTGTCTGCCTTGCGTTCCCTGATGCCTGTTACTACTGCCATTGGTAAAAGCCTCCTCAAAAATTTTCTTTTTATATATTTTGCGGATATATCCGCAAGATTAACTGTGACGGGGGAAAGAATTTATCAGTCCGCCTTTCCCCTTTAAGATTGCCTTAGTTCACAGCCGCCTTGCCGGCTGATCTGCATAGTTCGTCAACCCTTCTTGCTGCTTCCTGTCCTGCTTTTCCGGCCTCTTCGGATGTTTCTCTGGCTGCTTTGCCTATCTCCTCGGTTTTGCCGATAGCTTCTCGCGCCACCCTTTTTGCTTCTTCAGCCGCTTCAATGGCCGCTTTGCCTGCCTGTTCCGCCCTGCTGACGGCATCCTGCGTCGCCTGTCTGACCTCTTCCAGCGAGGCTTTAGCCATCCTGTCTATTTCCTCTGCACGGCTCACGGCTTCCCTTATGGTTTTCCCGGACTCTTCAGCAGCCTGTTTGACTGTCTGGCTGGCCTTTGTGAAAGCCTCTTTGGCCTTTTCATTGTTTTCGTCGGCCAGTCTGCCTGCTTCTTCGGCTTTGGCTATGGCATTTTCAAACGTCCTGGAGGAGAGCTCGCTTGCCTTCCGGGCTGTTTTTAAAATTTCCTCCGCTTTGCTTATGGCTTCCTGTGACAGTTTGACGGAGTCAGCGACTGTCTTTTTCGCCTGTTTGCTTATCTCGCTGGTTCTGCTTATCGCTTCGTTGAAGACCTTCACCGCCTCCGCGGCGGTTTCCCTGGCGGCTTCGCTCATGGCCACGGTCCTGCCGGTGGCTTCCTGCGACAGCCGTTTAGCCTCTTCAACAGATGCCCTGGCTGATTTGCTTACTTCCTCCGCCTTGTTTATGATTTCCTGCGAGAGTCTCTTTGATTCTGCGGCTGCTTCACTGGCTGTTCTGGTTGCATCGCCGAAAGCCTTTTTTGCCTCCTGCGCAGCTTTGCTTGCCGCATCGCTTATCTCTCTGGTCCGGCTTATTGTTTCCTGAGTAACTTTCCGCGCTTCTCCGGCAGCCGCTTCGGCGCTGCTAAGCGCCTCCTGTGTCAGCCTTCTGGACTCTTCTGTTGTTTCGCGCACCAATTTCAGGGCTGCTTCGAAAATGACTTTTATTTCTGCAGCCATCTCGCTGGTTGATTTGCTTATGGCCTCTGCTTTGCTTAAAGCTTCCTGTGCGGCTCTGCGCGGAGCTTCAGCATTCTCGCTGACCGATCTTCCTATCGCCTCGGTTTTGATTATGGCTGCTTCCGAGTCCTTCTGCGCTTCTTCGCTGATCTTCTGCGCTGAAGCAGCCACCTCGTCTGCCCTTTTTACCACGTTTTCCAGAACGGCGGTCAGGTTATCTACCGCCTGTTTGGCCGCTTTAGTGGACTCTTCTGACTTGCGGATAGCTTCCTGTGCGGCATTTGCCGATTTTTCAGCAGTTTCCCTGGATGTTTTGTCCGTGTATTCGGCTCTGTTTATGGCTTCTTCGAATATCTTTGCCAATTCTTCGCTGGTGTTTGTGGCGGAAAGCGCTGCTTTCTCTGCCCTGAATATCGCTTCCAGCGATGCTTTTCTGGCGTCCTGGGTAACTTTCTGGGCGGAGGCGGCAACTTCCTCAGCCTTTTTAACGACATTTTTCATAACTTCAGCCAGTGTATTGGCCGTGTCGTTAGCTGATTTGCTCGCTTCTTCAGCCTTGCCTATGGCTTCCTGCGCTGCTTTTATAGATTCTTCGGCGGTTGCGTCGGCCAGCTCTCCCAGCTTTTCAGCTCTGGCAACCACTTCTTCGAATATCTGAAGATTTTGCTCCATCCCGTTCAGCCTTCCGAAATTAGACGGCTCTGCCCATTTGTCTTTCCGAGCCATCCTGGCCGCATCTTTTGGATACGGCATTAGCTAATTTATCATTTCGAGTTGATGTACACAGCTCAAATTGTCTCGACATTTTGACCACAAGGGGTCAGGCTGTGAGCCTGCGCGGGTCATAACACGCACTGGATATGCGGCATACGCAGGGAAAGCGTAACTTAACAATGGGATTGATCTCGAATCGTGTGGGAATAAAAAAGGGGGCGCTTATAGCGCCCCCGAATGTCTAAAATTGTGTATAAGCCTAGATCTTTTCTATCAGGGCTACCGCCCAGGCAACCATGCCTTCCTCGCGGCCTACGAACCCCAGTTCCTCCGAGGTGCTGGCCTGTATGCCGACATCTCCCGCTTCACAGCCGATAGCTTTCGCCAGCGCAGCGCGCATGGCGTCTATGTGCGGGGCGAGTTTGGGCTGCTCGGCCACGATGGTGGCGTCCACGTTGCCTACCCTGTAGCCTGCCTGTTTTAGCATCCCGCTTACCTTGCTTAGCAACAACAGGCTCGAAATGCCCTTGAATTGCGGGTCGCCGGGGGGGAAATATTTGCCTATGTCTCCCAGCGCCGCCGCTCCCAGCAGGGCGTCCATGATGGCGTGAGTGAGAACGTCGGCGTCGCTCCAGCCGATGAGCCCCTGATGATGGGGAATCCTGATGCCGCCGAGTACCAGCGGCACGTCGGGAGCCAGGCGGTGCACGTCATACCCCTGTCCGATACGCATTTCAGCCCTCCTTCTGCTGCCACAGGGCTTCGGCCAGCGCCAGATCAGCCGGTGTGGTCAGCTTGATATTATCGTAAGCCCCCATGTAGAGCTTTACGCCATATCCCAGGGCTTCCACCAGCGCGGCGTCGTCGGTGACATCGCCGCGAGCCTGCTTATGCCCCTCTTTTATTATATCAAAACGGAAAACCTGCGGAGTCTGGATTGACCACAGGCGCGAGCGCTGCAATGTCTCTTTGACATAACCATTTTCGTCCGCCAGCTTCACGGTGTCCGTCACGGGCACGGCGGCGATGGAGGCTCCGCTCTCCTGCGCGGCCTCCAGTCCTGTGGTAATGAGGGCATCCGTAACCAGCGGGCGGGCGCCGTCATGGATGATCACCCAGTGGCAGGGAGGCAGACTGTTAAGCCCTGCTTCAACGGAATCCTGTCTCCTTGCGCCTCCCGCGACCACTTCAGAGAGCTTGGAGAGGTGTTTTTGTTCCAGCAGGTATTTGCCGCGCGGAACATTATCCTGATTGAGGACGACGACTATATGGTCAACATACGGGGATGCGTCAAAAACGCCGGCCACGCGCTCCAGCACGGAAACGCCGCCGAGAAGGGCGAATATCTTGTCGATGCCCCCCATGCGCTCCCCGCGCCCTGCGGCTACGATTATGGCGCCGACTGTTTGAGATTTATACATGGCCTTATCCTATTGTACCAGAGGTTGGGGGTCTGTGTGCAGTGATTGACTGTCAAACTGCTGTTGTTGTGCGGGACATGGCATCAGGCGGGATATATTTCGAACAGACGGGTGAGGCATGCCTCACTTATACCTATATTATTGTAGCAGAGGTTAGGGTTCTGAGGGACTATCACCCTCACCTGTATCCTCTCCCCTCAAGGGAGAGGAGGAGAGAAAAAGCCCGCGGCTACGATGACGGCGCCGACTGTTTGAGATTTGAACATATTTTTAGCTCTGCTATGAATTCTATCGCCCTGTTTTGTCTGGACAGGCGAGCACGGCGTGCCGTGCCCCTACAACGCACGGGCGAGGCATATCTCGCCCCTACTTTCTTATTGTAGCAGAGGTTAGGGTTTTATGTGGAGTAAGTAACCGTCAAACTGCGATTGTTGTGCGGGATATGGCACGAGGCTGGATATAGACCGAACGGGAGGGCACGGCACGCCGTGCCCCTACGGGCGAGGCATGTCTTGTCCTCACAGAGTTACGCACAAAATGGCAACTCCGTTATTGTTCGGGAGTTTCACCCTCACCTGTATCCTCTCCCGTCGAGGGAGAGGAGGAGGAAGATTTCCCCACCAGCCCCAGCTTTACCGCTTCGCGCAATGTGCTTACAGGTACAAGCTCGATTCCCTCTGCGTGGACATTCCTCATTCCTGAGCGCGGCACAAGGCATTTTTTAAAGCCAAGGCGGGCTACTTCAGCCACGCGCCTCTCAAGTTGAGATACGGCCCTTATCTCTCCCGACAAGCCCACCTCTCCCACTGCCGCCATTTCGGGGTCAACCGGCTGGTCTTTGAAGCTGGATGCGATGGCGAGGGCGATGGCCAGGTCGGCGGCGGGCTCGTTTATCTGTATACCGCCTGTTACGTTGACGATAATGTCTTGATTACTGAGCCTCAAACCGAGCCTGCGCGAAAGCACGGCGGCGACAATTAACAGCCTGCCGAAGTCCACTCCATTGGCGGTGCGGCGGGGAAGCCCGAAGGTCGTCAGACTTGTCAGCGCCTGAATGACCACCAGCAGCGGCCTGCTGCCTTCTAGCGTGGCGGTCACGACGGAACCTACCGAATCCCCTTGCCTCTGCGAAAGGAATAACTGCGAGGGGTTATCCACTTCCTCCAGTCCTTTTTCCTTCATCTCGAATATGCCCACCTCGTTGGTGGAGCCGAAGCGGTTCTTCACCGCTCTCAGCAGGCGGTAAGAACTGAAGGCCTCGCCCTCGAAGTAGAGGACGGAATCCACTATATGTTCCAGCACGCGCGGCCCGGCGATGGCGCCGTCCTTGGTAACGTGCCCGGTGATGAATACAGGCGTCTGGGTTTGTTTGGCCCAGCGCATCAGCCTGAGGGTGCACTCGCGCACCTGCGTGATGCTGCCGGATGATGTGTCCAGTTCCGGCAGGAAAACCGACTGGATGGAGTCCACTATCGCCAGGCAGGGTTTCATGCGGTCAAGATGCTCTATGATGGCATCGAGGTTTGTTTCCGACAGCAGATACAGCCGCTCGCCGGATATACCCAGCCGTTTGGCTCTCAATCTTATCTGCTGCAGTGTTTCTTCGCCGCTGGCATATGCGACGATACCTTTCGTCTGCGCCAGATGGGCTGCCATCTGTAAAAGCAGCGTGGATTTGCCGATGCCGGGTTCCCCTCCTATCAGCACCAGCGAACCGGGAACAAGCCCGCCCCCCAGCACACGGGACAGCTCGGCAATGTCAACCGCCCAGCGTTCCTCGGATGTCGCCTCCACTTTGGAAAGTTCTTGGGGCACACTCAAAGGGGCGGAAGCGGCCATCTGATTGCTTGACAGGGGTTTGATTGTTTGTTCGGCGAAGCTGTTCCAGGCGGAGCAGGCGGGGCATTGCCCCATCCAGCGCAGGCTTTCCTTGCCGCACTCCTTGCATACGAAAACTATTTTCGATTTAGCCATGTGTTGACTTTAGCCGATTTGGGCGGCGAACGCAAGGGGGGGATTAGTTATCGGTTATCAGTTATCAGTTATCAGTTATCAGTTATCAGTTATCAGTTGGTAGTTTAACAGGAGAATGTGGTAAAGAGGATTACGCTGGATTCCCGCGTATGCGGGAATGACAAGTACTACACCCCCTCCCCGGATGCTTCGGCCATCCTGCATGGCCTCCAGCATGACAACTCTGGATTCCCGCCTGAGATTCTTCACTTCGTTCAGAATGACAGGAAAGGATATGGCTTGCCTTTGAGGAGTTGTGATTGCGTGGTCAGACTATCCGATAAAGATTGCTTCGCCCACCTCATGCGGGCTCGCAACCACGAAAAGAAAAAGGGAGGGGTTTAAATCCCTCCCTTTTGGATGCTACCAATTTTGGTCTTTTACTTGGCTTCGCTGCCGGAAAGGGCTGGCTCAGGGGCTTTCTGGACGGAAATGGACAGTTCCTCTCCGCTTTCAGCCAGGTCAATCGTCACCGTGTCGCCGGCTTTAAACTCGGCGCGCAGCAGGTCTTCGGACAGCTTGTCCTCAATGAGGTCCTGGATAGTGCGGCGCAGAGGCCGCGCTCCGAAAACCTCGTCGTAACCCTTCTTGCCCAGCAGATCCTTGGCGGTTTCGGTAACCTCAAGCGTTATGCCTTTTTCAGCCATCTGTTTGGTGACGGAAACCAGCATCAGGTCCACAATCTGGCGAATCTGTTCTTTCTCCAGCGGATGGAAGACCACCACGCCATCGACACGGTTGATGAATTCCGGCCTGAAGGTCTTCTTCAATTCGCCCAGCAGGTTTTCCTTCATGCGGTCGTAAGACTTCTGCTGAACCTTGCTCTCGTCGCTGCGCGAAACAAAGCCCAGCGTGTTGCCCTTGCGGATGAGATCGGCGCCCACATTGGACGTCATAATGACGATGCTGTTGCGGAAATCCACCTTGCGTCCCTTGGCGTCGGTCAGATGTCCGTCGTCGAATATCTGTAAAAGTATGTTGAAGACATCAGGGTGCGCCTTCTCTATCTCGTCCAGCAGGATCAGGCAGTAGCTCTTGCGCCTTACGGCCTCGGTAAGCTGACCGCCTTCTTCGAATCCAACATATCCGGGAGGCGCGCCTACAAGTCTGGATACAGCGAACTTTTCCATGAACTCCGACATGTCTATGCGCACGAGGGAGTTTTCATTGCCGAACATGAACTCGGCCAGCGCGCGCGCCAGCTCGGTCTTGCCCACGCCGGTGGGGCCCAGGAACATGAACGTGCCGATGGGATGGCGCGGATCTTTAAGTCCGGCGCGTGCCCTTCTTACGGCATGCGAGATAGTGTTGATGGCTTCATCCTGGCCGATGATGCGTTTGTGCAGGGATTCTTCCATATGCAGCAGGCGGCTGGTTTCCTCGTCGGCTATCTGCACTACCGGTATGCCGGTCCACATGGCCACCACCTCGGCGATGTCTTCTTTTTTAACCTCAGGCTGACCCATTTCCTGGCGGGCCTGCCATTCGCCTTCCATGTCCTTTATCTCTTCCTCGACCTGCAGTTCCTGCTGGCGTTTTTCCGCCGCCAGGTCGTACTGCTGGCTGGCCAGAGCTACTTCCTTTTCTTTGCGCAGCTTGAGTTCCATCTCCTTGCGTTCGCGCAGAGCCGTCGGCTTGGAGCGGGTGCGGATTCTGACGCGTGATGAAGCCTCGTCTATGAGATCGATAGCCTTGTCCGGCAGGAAGCGGTCGGGCACGTAGCGCGATGCGAAATCCACGGCAGCCTTTAAAGCTTCGTCGCTTATAGTAAGCTGATGATGTTCTTCGTAGCGCGTTTTTACGCCGCGCAGTATTTCTACGGCGTCCTCCTGCGAGGGTTCCTCGACCAGCACGGGCTGGAAGCGGCGCTCAAGGGCGGGGTCGCGCTCAATATATTTTCTATAATCGTCGAGAGTAGTAGCCCCGATGCACTGCAATTCACCGCGCGCCAGAGCCGGTTTCAGAATGTTGGCGGCATCTACCGCTCCCTCCGCAGCCCCCGCTCCTACCAGCGTATGAAACTCATCAATGAACAGGATGCAGTTGCCGGCGATGCGCAACTCTTCCAAAACCTTCTTGAGGCGCTCTTCGAACTCTCCGCGGTATTTGGTGCCGGCTACAACCGAGGCCATGTCGAGAGACAGCACCCGCTTGTTTTCCAGTGTCTCGAAGATGTCGCCCGATACGATGCGGTGTGCCAGTCCTTCCACTATGGCGGTCTTGCCCACGCCGGGTTCGCCGATGAGGGCAGGGTTATTCTTGGTGCGGCGTGACAGTATCTGCACGACACGCTCGATTTCCTTGCTGCGCCCGATGACCGGATCCAGCCTGCCGGCACGCGCCTCGGCGGTAAGGTCGCGCGCTACCTGGTCAAGGTTAGGTGTTTTACTTGGCGTCTTGGCTGCTATACGGGTTTTGCTGGCGCTCTGGCTGAGGAAACGCGTGATTTCGGCGCGCGCCTTCTCCAGTGTTACGCTGAAAGAATCCAGCACTCCGGCGGCCACGCCGTCGGCCTCTCTCAACAATCCGAGCAACAGGTGTTCGGTGCCTATATAATTATGGCCCATCTGGCGGGCTTCATCTATAGCCAGTTCAATGACGCGCTTGGCGCGGGTGGTAAGGCCGGTTCCGGCGGAGGTTGTCTTTTCTCCTGGACCGATAACATACTCCACGGCGGAACGCATTTTGGGGAGGCTTACTCCCATATTTATCAGCACACGGGCGGCTACACCCTCCTCTTCCTTAACCAGCCCCAGCAGTATGTGCTCGGTGCCTATGTAGTTGTGGTTAAGGCGCTGGGCTTCTTCCTGAGCCAGGCTAAGAACCCGGCGGGCTCGCTCTGAGAATTTATCAAATCGGCTGGCCATATTATTACCTCGCAGGAGTTAAGTGGGCGGTACCCGTAGTTACAAACCATTATACGTCAACATGCTTCATGCGTCAAAACCCTGACCTCACAAAAACTCACATGACCGAAAAGATTTATGCCTGTGTCACGTTTTGAGTCGGGCGGCTCAAAACTGGTTCATCATAGTTTGTGTTATCCATAATAACTTCATCCTGTTCAATCCCATCAGGACAGCCTGGGAAGCTCGTCGGTGATGAGCGA
>CAYRSY010000063.1:6013-9120 GCA_964427105.1 uncultured Dehalococcoidales bacterium | reverse complement strand
AATCCTCGCCGAAGGGTTTGCCCAGGATGCGCACCTCGCCGCTGTCCGGTTTGATAATGTCCATCATCATGCGGATGGTGGTGGTCTTGCCGGCGCCGTTGGGGCCGATAAGCCCCATTATCTCGCCCTGCTCGACGCTGAAAGAAACCTTTTCCACGACATTTCTGTTGCCATAAGTCTTGTCGACGTTAATAACTTCTACTGCCGGCATAAGTCCTCGCTTTCGCGCCTGTCTTTAAAATTTAAGGGAACTTAAATAGAAGGGGATATTCCGCAGGCGGGCGCTTGTCATAGTCAGAGAGGATTATAGGAGAAGGGGGGAAGGGGAGTCAATAAATGGAGTGGTCAGATATGCAGGGAGTGTGACGTCCGATGTTTTTCTTCTCTTCTGCTCCGGTAATCCGGACTTCGGCAGGCTCTTCATCTTTCGCTTCAGTGGTCTCCACTGTATAAACCAGGGCATTCATAACAGCGTCATTAAGCATCGCGTTATGATCGCGGTAACTTCTTAAAAGACTGCCTGTTTGATATTGAGCCAAGTCTTTTAAATCTTCCCCCTGTTATTACAGGTTTGCGTCAGACGACATCCATCCGGGATTGCGGACTCATCCATTGTGTATAAAAACAATATACTCCCTGAATGTTTCTAAAATATTACGGAAGACGGCAAAAGAAATGCATAGCGCAGCCGGGGATAACTGCCGTATGACCGTGCAAAACAACCGTTTCGATTCCATTCTGGTTGATGAATGATAATCGTACTGTATGGACTGTATCATTAGCATTGGGAAAATACGGTTTGGAGAGTCTGGTCAGGTAGGCCATGCTTCTCATGCTTGTGTAACAATATTTCAAATCCATGCGATGGAAATAATTGTCTTAAAAAGCTAATAAAGCGTCAGGAAAAGTTTTGCTCTGATGGAAAAACAACGAGGAGGCAGTCGGTTTTGTTTATTGCTTCACGGATACCGGATTAGTAAGCGGCTTATGACCATAAGCTAGGTAACGGTTTTCCAGATAAATCTTACAAAGAAGAAAAGGACGGCCAGCCATATTAGTATTATTATCAGCGCCGCAATCCATTTGGTGTTGTTGCTAATGACACAGACTTTGGCTTTCTCCCGGCATTCCTCGAACAATCCTCTGGGGATCATTTTTATCGATAAAAACACCCCGGTGGGAATAATTATCAGGTCATCGATATACCCAAAAACCGGTATGAAATCGGGAATCAAATCGATTGGGCTGAGGGCATAACCTATTACCGCAGCCATAAATATTTTTGCGTACCATGGAACTCGCGGATCTTTATAGGCAAAACACAGTGCCAGTGTTTCGGCCTTTAGATTTTGGGCTTTTTCCTTCCAATCACTCATCAAGTTCAAAGTTTAGTATTTAAAGAGCAGCCCTGCAACTTTTCCCAATCTTTACATCTCCCCTGTTTTTGAGTTATCCTAGCCTTAGCTCTACAGGAGATAAAAGTATGTTTCAGGCACCACGCGGCACACAGGATATTTTACCGGCGGAGCAGCCCTACTGGCGCTATATACAAAGAGCAGCCGAGGCTACCGCCGCCCTCTACGGCTACGAGCGTATAGACACCCCCGTTTTCGAGGAAGCCGGGCTTTTCGTGCGCACGGTTGGGGAAGGCACGGACATCGTCGAGAAAGAAATGTACACCTTCGAGGATCACGGCGGCGGCCAGATGACGCTCAGGCCGGAGGGCACCGCGCCGGTTTGCCGCGCCTATATCGAAAACGGCATGGCTTCGCTGCCCCAGCCGGTCAAGCTCTACTATCAGGCTCCCATATTCAGATACGAGCGACCCCAGGCGGGACGCTACCGCCAGCACCACCAGTTCGGCTTCGAGGCCATCGGCGACGGCGATGCCTCTCTTGATGCCGAGATGATAGACATGGCCTGGCGCTTTTTCCAGACACTCGGCCTTAAAAATCTCACCTTGCAGATTAACAGCATCGGCTGCCCCAACTGCCGCCCGGCCTATCTCTCCAAACTCAGAGAATATTATGCCGGATACAAGGATGAATTGTGCGGCGACTGCAAGGTGCGGCTGGACAAGAACACTCTACGCCTGCTCGATTGCAAGAAGCCTACCTGCCAGCCGTTCGGGGCGGGCGCTCCGCGCAGTATCGATAACCTCTGCCCGGAATGCTCAGCGCACTTCGAGCAGTTAAAGCGTAACCTTGCGACACTCAAGCTGCCGTTCGAGATAAATTCCAGCATGGTGCGCGGGCTGGACTATTACACCAAAACGGTTTTCGAGATTCAGCCGGAGGAGGAGCGCGGCCAGAGCACCATCGCCGGAGGCGGCAGATACGATGGCCTCATAGAAGAGCTGGGCGCAAAGCACACTCCTGCGGTTGGATTTGCTACGGGCATAGAACGCATCATCCTTAACCTCAAGAAGCAGAACGTAACTGTACCGGGGCTGGATATGCCCTCCGTTTTCGTGGTGTGGATGGGCGAGCCTGCCAGGGATGCGGCGGTCAAGATTATCGGCGAGTTGCGGGATGCGGACATCAGCGCCGTAACCATATACACCCCGCGCAGCATGAAAGCTCAGCTACGGCAGGCGGACGGGGCGGGATGCCACTTTGCCGCCATCATCGGGGAAGAGGAACTGAATCAGGGCTGTGTTACCCTGCGTGATCTGCGCACGGCGCAGCAGGAGCCGGTGGCATTCGGCAAGCTGGTGGAGAAGCTGAACGAGGCTCACTAATCCTCCTTGGTGTCTCCCTCTTTGGAAAAGAGGGATTAAGGGAGATTCTTGTTGAACCCAAACTCTTAAATCCCTCATAATCTCTCTTTACGCGCCCTCTCTCCAGACTCTCTCCCGCTATGCCCTCTCTCCAAGGCTCTCCCCCTTTGCCAGGGGGAGAGAGTGAAGATGAAATGACGGTTATAGGCGGGCGAGAGAATAAAAAGGAAGGGACATGATTGTAAGGTAGAGACTGGCTGGGGAGAGGATAGAAGTGAGAGTTCGGATTATCTCCTGCCTTTGAGTTAATTACATCTCGTTGATTTCAATCCAATAACAAAGGACACGGCACGCCGTGTCCTCATCTTATTCCCCTCTCCCTTGAGGG
>CAYRSY010000063.1:3365-5913 GCA_964427105.1 uncultured Dehalococcoidales bacterium | reverse complement strand
ATAACAAAGGACACGGCACGCCGTGTCCTCATCTTATTCCCCTCTCCCTTGAGGGGAGAGGATACAGGTGAGGGTGAGAGTTCGGGTTACATCCTGCTATTGACTATATTACCCTCGCATCAATTTCAATCCAAAAATAAAGGGCGCAGCATGCTGCGCCCCTACGGTGAGATGACGCAAGCGAATGGCCATTCTCCCCAATGATGTTGATTTTACCCCGCCAGATGCTCTATCAGAACCTTCGTGCCGATGCCAATCAGGATTAGTCCTCCCAGCACTCCCGCCCAGCGTCCCAGCAACTCCCCTGCCTTCCTGCCTATCAGAAAACCGATGATGACAACCACGAAAGTAACGGCGCCGATGATAACGGCGGCAAGAGCGATATTGGCTTCCTCGAAGGCCAGCGCCAGACCTGTCGCCAGCGCATCTATACTCGTTATGACCGCAAGCGAGAGTAACGCCCAGCCGCGCGTGAGGTCGAGCTTTTCGCCCTCTTCTTCCTCGTGGAAGGATTCCCATATCATGTGAACTCCGACTATCAGCAGCAATCCAAAGACCACCCAGTGATCATAGGCCGAGATGATGCCGACCAGCCGGCGCCCGGCCAGCCAGCCCAGAAGCGCCATGAGCCCCTGCGCCCCGCCGAAAGCGGCAGCCACTTTAAGCGCCGCCGATCCGGTAACTTTTTTACCGGAGCAGCTTATGCCCAGTGCGATGGCGAAACAGTCCATCGCCAGGCTAAGGCCGATAAGCAGCATCGAGAAAATGTCCATAGCGGGCAGATTATAGCATTTGGAGAGCAGGATGGTCGAACAGTCAGGGATGTGCAGATGTCCTCCTCCTGTTTTTGAACCCTGATGCCTCAAAATGATAGGATGAAGCATTCATGTTTATCACAAATCTTTTAAATAAGGCGGTTAGATGTCTGAATTCAAGCAATACATTATATATACCGATGGCGCCTGCCTGGGCAATCCCGGGCCGGGCGGCTATGGGGTAATTGTGGATTGGGGAGGTTCGCGCGAGGAGAAAAGCGGCGGCTTTCGCCTGACCACCAACAACCGCATGGAGATAACAGCGGCCATAGTCGGACTTGAGTCGCTGCCGCAGCGGTGCGTGGTAACTCTTTACAGCGATTCGCAGTACCTGGTGCGCGCCATCAACGAGGGATGGGCGGTCAGGTGGCGTGCCAAGAACTGGATGCGTACCAGCAAGGATAAAGCCCTCAATCCCGACCTGTGGAGCCGCCTGCTGAAGCTGTGCGAAGAGCGCGACGTGGAGTTCTGCTGGGTGCGGGGGCATAACGGCCATTCCCAGAACGAGCGCTGCGACCGGCTGGCGAATGCAGCAGCGAAGAGTCCAAATCTCCCTGCGGACAGGGGATATGAGGGGCAGGCGGCAAGATTGCTTTGAATATAAGTATCAGGCAGAAACGAAGTGAGCCTGCTTCGTCGTACGCACCAGGCGTACTCCTCGCAACGATGAATAGAAGCACGGCACGCCGTGCTCTTCTTTCATTCTCCTCTCCCTTGCTTGTCCAGCAAAGCAGGAAGGGGAGAGGAGTAAGGTGAGGGTGAACATTTATCCATTCCGGTCACGCCGGAATTCATGAGGATTATTTCCTATCCCTGAAACTGTCCGGCACAGGTATTGACGCTGTCTGCGGCGGATTATATTATGAGTTTCGGTTGAGGAGGTAAAACATGGTTATGTACGCAGGCGATATGTACGTTGACAAGAAGGAACAACTGCAGAAAATCGAAGACTTTTGCCTTCAGAACGAGGTGATCCGCGCGGTTTTCGACCTCAAGGGCTTCCAGTCCGGTTTTCTGGGCATAACCGACCGGCGGCTTATTTTTTATGACAAGGAATTTTTAAAGGGTGCCAGGGCGATGGTCAGCCTGCCCTACAGCCGGATAGCCTGCGTTGCTAGCGAAGACGACAAGGGGGTCTTCATCAAAAAAGGATTTTTTACCAGCGACAAGCTGTTCGTTTATCCGCAGGGGCTGGAGCCGAAGGTATTCGAGTTCCGAGGCTCTGACAAGGCGCACCATGCGCATTACCTGATAATGGAGTACCTGCTGGTTTAGCTGCTTGTCAATAAAGTGCTTCCGATATGCCGCGCGGCAACCGAACTAGCCCGGCTTGTTCAACCAGTCACCGAGGGTGGCTGCTTCCTGTTTTGGCTGCGGATCCGCAGTTTGCGGCGCAGCCAGTTCAATACCATGAAAATGCCGGCATGAAAGATTAACAGTGTGCCGGCTGTCAGCCATATCGAATCCCCCTGCCTGGCGGCAAAAATATAAAATAAAACTGCTGCGATGATTATAGTAAGCCCCAGTCCGGCTTTGATGTCAGGATTCATGTTTAAACTCCGTCGGCAGGGTAAAAAGGTATTATATCATACAGGCAGGGCTCTGATTAATCCGTTCTGTTTCTCTATAGGGTCAACGGCACGGCAGAAGGCTTGTTTTGCAGGTGTATAATTTGAGCAGTTTGTAAATAAAGGAGCAGGAGATTTGAACTGGTATCTTGAGGTATGGAAAAA
>CAYRSY010000063.1:0-3265 GCA_964427105.1 uncultured Dehalococcoidales bacterium | reverse complement strand
ACGCCGCTGCCGGTAACCACCCCGCAGCCCTTCCCCATCCCCATTACTGTTCCGATAACATGCGGATGGCAATTCTCCAGCGGCCACGCTTCGAGTATTTTCAGCGCCTTGCCGTTAAAGCGCGTAAAACTGCCAGGCCACGGCTGGAAGGCGCGCACCTGACGCCATAGCTCTACGGCGGACTTGCTCCAGTCTATTTCTCCGTCACCTTTTTCCACGGGTTTAAAATAGCTGGCCAGAGTTCCGTCCTGCGGACGCGGGACGATCTCTCCCCTTACCCAGCGGGGCAGCACGTCGGCCAGCATATGAGCCGATATTATGGACAGCCTGTCCGAGAGGGAGGCGGTAGTATCGTCGTCGCGCACCAGCACCTGCGATTGAGCCAGAACAGGGCCGGTATCCAGCCCTTCATCCATCTGCATAATGCTCGTGCCGCTCCAACTGTCTCCCGCCAGTATGGCGGACATGACGGGAGCGGCGCCCCGGTGGCGCGGCAGCAGGGAGGGGTGCACATTTATGCAGCCGTATTTCGGCAGGCGCAGAACCTCCGGCGGCAGTATCTGGCCGAAGGCCGCTACCACGATAAGATCCGGCGCGAATGAGGCCAGTTCGGCCAGAGCCTCCGGTTTTCTGAGGCTGCCCGGCTGTATGACGTTAAGTCCCAGAGACAGAGCCTCGCGTTTAACAGCGGGAAAGGATAATTCCTGTCCCCGCCCCGCCGCTTTATCCTTTTTGGTGTATACTGCAACTATCTGGTAGTCATTTAGTACCAGATTCTTGAGGGCGGAGACGGCAAATTCCGGGGTTCCCATGAAGACCAGGCGCATTATGTTATCCTCCAGAATCATTTTATCACGAACAAACAGGCATAACAATGCGCATTGAACCCTGAAATACGGCAAGGTTAAATTATCCGGTACTGTTAGCTGTTTTAAGATTGCAAGCCCGAAAGATGGCAGAAAACAGCCGAAAAATGCAGTCCGAGAGACCTTGGCAGGAAGAAGAGGTCTTCAAATTCCCCCCAAACCATTGCCAAAACCCTTGCTAGAAACAAAGGGGGGCTGATACCATTATCAAGGTTCTTAAATTTCCCCTGAGACCAGGCTGGATACCCCCTGGCCGGGGCGACAAGCTCAGAACATACCCGAAAAACACCATATGTTGGGCATTGTATTGCCCCCGAATAGGAGCATCCATCGCATTATGAATTCGGCCGTTGAAATCTGGGAAGCCGCGCTTGGCGAACTGCAGCTGCAGGTAAGCAAACCCAACTACCAGACATGGTTCAAGGGGACTGAGGGGCTGGCCTACGACGGCGACCAGTTCCTCGTGGGAGTTCCCAATGCCTTTGTGGCAGAGTATCTCGACAAGAACCAGCGCTCGCTTATAGAGAAAACCCTTATAGGGCTTGTCCACCGCGGCGTCAGTACGCGTTTTCAGGTAAGCTGGGCCAAAGACGGCGGGTCATCAAGCGCAAATGAAGCCCGCCGCAATGTTTCTGCTATCTACGGTTTCAACCCTAAATATACCTTCGATACCTTCGTTGTGGGAGCAGGCAACCGCATGGCTCATGCCGCCGCTGTCAGCGCCGCCGAACACCCTTCGGAGCAAAGCTACAATCCCCTTTTCATCTATGCCGCGCCGGGACTTGGCAAAACGCATCTTTTGCAGGCCATCGGGCAGAAGGCGCTGGATAACAATCTCAAGCCTGTTTATGTCTCCGGCGAGCAGTTCACCAACGAATTCGTGGGCGCGCTGCGCGATCGCCGCACAGAGGATTTCCGCTCAAAATACCGTTCCGCCGATATGCTCATGGTGGACGACATCCACTTCATAGCTGGCAAGGAAGCCACTGAAGAGAGTTTCTTTCATACCTTCAACGATCTGCACAACGCCGGACGCCAGATAGTCATCACGTCGGACAAGCCGCCCAAATCCATGCCCAACCTTCAGGAAAGGCTGCGTTCGCGCTTCGAGTGGGGACTTACCGTTGACATTCAGCCTCCCGATTTCGAAACGCGCCTGGCCATTCTGCAATCCAAGGCCGAGCAGGCGCAAACGGAAGTCGCTCCCGATGTGCTGGATATGATGGCGCATGAGCTCAAGCAGAACATCCGCGAGCTGGAGGGCTCCCTTAACCGCATCATCGCCTATGCCCGCCTGCTGAGGGCGCAGATAACGCCGGAACTGGCGGCGAAGGCTATTAAAGATGTCGCCGGAACCCGCGCATTGCCCGATCCCAGGTGCAATCCCGAAGGCATAATCAACATGGTGGCGCAAACGTATGCCATCCCCGTTGAAGACCTGATGGGGCGGGGGCGCGCCAAAGAGGTAGCCCAGGCGCGGCATGTGGCTATGTACGTATTAAGGGAGAAGGGCGGCTGCTCCCTTTCAGATATCGGCATGGCGCTGGGTGGACGCAATCCCTCCACAGTCAGCCACGCCTGCGAGAAAATCTCTCAGGATATTGAAAACTCCCATATGTTGCGCCGCAAGGTGGAGGATATCCAGAAACAGCTTAACTCCGGGGACTAGGCTCTCCGTTTATGCCCGGCGCTGCTTTTTGATCCGCGTAACCTGTTTTGCCTTGTGCCTATCCTCCGTCATCGGCAAAGGCAGGCTACGCCATTCAGGGGCAGGAATGCCGCCTCTGAATAATCCAAAAGCTATATCCACCGCCATGTTTAATCTCCAGATAAGAATGTCGGGAGTTTATTCTTTTTCAATTTGAATTTGTCTCAGGTTAGTGCTTTAATTTTTTAATTCCGAATGAACATAAAATCATGGTTTGGCCCAACACCCTCCCCCAGAATACTTCTCATTTTTCCCTCGATTCTGGTAATGCTGCTGGCTATGCTGGCGGGGGCTCTGGCTGCCAGTTATAACAACGGCGCGCTGGCTGTGCTGGGTGTATTGCTGGGGCTCTTCTGGATAGGGTTACTGATTCTGGTGGCGCTGCCGCAGACAGACAGGTGGATGGCGTGCATGCAGACGTGGTTCAAACCTCTGGCGACGGTCATTGTGATTGTTCTGGTTTTCGCCGGCGTAGTAGAGATGCTGGCGCTGGCGGCTACCAATCTGGGCACTACAGAAGGGGGCATACTCGGTGCCGCCACTCCTAAATTTCTCGATTATATTTCACATGACCTTTCTTCCAGTGATGCCGTAGCCTTGCTCAACCAGGCGGTCGATAATTTATTCGATGGGAAAAATCCATACGAAGAAGCCAACGTGGTGACAGCTATCATCGCCGAGGGCAGCCCCT
>CAYRSY010000062.1:6468-9303 GCA_964427105.1 uncultured Dehalococcoidales bacterium | reverse complement strand
GCCATAAGCATCGGACTGCTGCCCGACCTGCCGCGTGAAAAGTTTATATTCATTGGCAACGGCTCGCTGCTGGGAGCGAGGCTTGTATCATTTTCAAAAGATATTTTATATAAAAGCAGTAAAGTAGCCGCCATGATGACCAGTCTGGAGCTTTCGGAAAATGCTGACTTTATGGATAACTACACCGCCGCCATGTTCCTGCCGCATACGGACGCAAAGCTTTTCCCCTCAGTCAGACCGGGAGGCGCCATATGACATTTTCCATCGCCATCGCCGGCAAAGGCGGCAGCGGTAAAACCACAACGTCGGCTCTTATCATACGTGAGCTGCGCCAAAGAGGGTTGACGCCAATTCTTGCCGTAGATGCAGACGGCAATGCCAACCTGCATGAAAGCCTGGGGTTCAAGCTGGAAGAAACCATAGGCTCTATCATCGCTGAATTCAACGAAGAAAAGATAAGCATACCGAGCGGCCTGAACAAAGGCTCTTTTTTGCAGATGCGGCTCAACCAGGCGATAGTAGAAAGCAGAGGCATAGATCTTATTTCAATGGGAAGAGGCGAAGGCACAGGCTGTTACTGCTATCCCAACAGCGTGCTGAAAGATTTTATCGACAAACTTAAAAACAATTATAAATTTATGGTAATGGACAACGAGGCAGGCATGGAACACCTTAGCCGCCGCACAACCGAAAATATTGACCAGCTGTTTATCGCTTCCGACTATTCCATAAAAGGCGTGCGTACGGCAGCCCGCATACGGGAACTCGTAAATGAGCTTAAGCTGGATGTGAAACAGGTGTCGTTCATTATCACCCGCGTGCCGGGCTCGCTGGACGCCGGCATTGCGAAGGAGTTGGAAGCGCTGAATATTGCGCCCCTGTCGCTTGTTCCGCTCGATGGCGAAATCCAGCGCTTTGACCTGGAGCAGCGTTCTTTATTAGACTTACCGGGCACATCTCCGGCAGTTGCATCAGTTAAAACACTGCTGGACAGCATATTAGATAAAAATTCGGTTAGGAGCGCCTGATGACCGCCAGAATTATCAGTGGAACAGAAATAGCCAACCAGATTAAAGAGGAAATACGGCTGGAGGTGGAGAACCTCAAATCACGGCACGGCATTACGCCCGGACTGGCCACCGTTCTGGTGGGAGAGGATCCCGCTTCGCAGGTATATGTCGGAAGCAAGGTCAAAATGTGCCAGAATCTTGGCATCTATTCAGAGCGCCATGACCTGCCGGCCGACGTCTCCGAAGCCGAACTGCTGGGGAAGGTAGAAAGCCTTAATGCCAACCCTGATATACACGGCATACTGGTGCAGGTGCCTTTGCCGAAACATATAAACGAGGGCAAGGTATTATTCGCCATAAGCCCGGGCAAAGATGTGGACGGCTTTCACCCGGTAAGCGTGGGACGCATGGTCATCGGAGAGCCGGGATTTCTGCCCTGCACGCCTCACGGCATCCAGGTATTGCTGGAACGCGGAGGCATAAATACCGAAGGAGCTGAAGTAGTGGTAGTAGGGCGCTCGAATATCGTGGGCAAACCCATTGCCAACATCCTGCTGCAAAAAGCCAAAGGGGCTAATGCGACAGTTACTATATGCCATTCCGCCACGCGCGACATCGCCAGCCACACGCGCCGGGCGGATATTCTGATTGCCGCTATCGGCAAACCGCGCTGCATTACCGCAGATATGGTCAAGGAAGGCGTGGCAATTATAGACGTAGGCACCAACGAAGTCGGCAAAACCCCCGAAGGAAAGCGCATACTGGCAGGAGACGTGGATTTTGAATCCGTCAAAGAGAAAGCCAGCGCCATTACTCCTGTACCCGGGGGAGTAGGGCCTATGACCATCATTATGCTTATGTCTAACACAGTCAAAGCCGCCAAAATGGCTAATGGCCTGGCATAAGGAGGAATCAATGAGCGATACAGCAAAAAAAGATTCCGTTCTGGGAGAAACCTGCGAGCCGGGCAAGCCGCAGAACAAGGAAGACGGCCGCTGGCGGCAAAAGCTGACCACGCGCGCCGATAATCTGAAATACCTGCAAACAGGCGAACGCTACTGGTACAGCAGCGAATGGCACGGCAGCGAAAAACGGAAAAAGCCAGTCTGAAAAACAATACTGAACACTAACCAATACTCTTAACGCTATTCAGTATTTCTTGTTTATCATGTATGGAGGGGAAAATGGCTCTGGAACTACCGAAACAAAACTATAACGGAAATATCAAGACCGTTACTCTGGGCAAAGGCGAAACGGCCGTTACAGTAGGCGGAGAAACGTGTTATCCTTTCTACACCTTCGAGGGCTCCATGCCCAACCTACCGCGGATTGCTATGGAAGTGTACGACGCGCCGCCTTCCGACTGGGCGCCGGCAGCGCTGGAACCCTTTGCCGATGTCGTAAACGACCCGCTGGCATGGGCGCAGAAATGCGTTAACCAGTACGGAGCAGAAATGATATGCATTCAACTTGCCGGCACCGATCCTAACGGAGCCAATGCCAGCGCAGAAGAAGCAGCGGCAACAGTCAGGAAAGTAGCGGATGGCATAAGCGTCCCCATCATAGTCTGGGGCACAGCCAACCACGAAAAGGACACCGAGGTTTTAAAACGCGTCTGCGAGGTTTGCCAGGACAAAAAGCTGGTTATCGGCCCCGTGGAAGAGGGCGACTACAAAAAGATCGCCGCTGTGGCGCTGGGTTACGGCCATACCATCGCCGCATCTTCGCCTATAGACATCAACATGGCGAAACAACTCAATATCCTGCTGGGCAACCTCGGCGTACCGGACAGCCAGATAGTAATCGACCCTACCGTTTCCAGCAT
>CAYRSY010000062.1:0-6368 GCA_964427105.1 uncultured Dehalococcoidales bacterium | reverse complement strand
CGCAGCATGATGTCCGACCTGACGACGGATTAGAATTATCTTCCAACCGGATTGACCGATGTATAAATTTATATATATATATTCGGCACCTGTTCTCTTTTTCCGGCAACACCGGAGAAGAGGCTCCCCCGCCTTCTGCGAATAAACGAAGTGGAGAGCTGACATGACAGATGAAATAATAAATCAGAGTATTGATCCTGCAACAGTAGAAATGATATCGAAGGCTAAAAACGACAACGTTTCCGTCGTCTTCGAGCGTGCCGAAAAAATGAAGCCCTGCCCGATAGGACAGGAGGGAAGCTGCTGCCGTATTTGCAGCATGGGGCCATGCCGCGTCCCCGCGGGTAAGAATAAAGATGAAACCGCGGAAGAAAAGGCCAAACGCAAAGGCGTTTGCGGGGCTACCGCCGAAACCATTGCCGCCCGCAACTTCACGCGCATGATAGCCGCCGGCAGCGCCGCCCACAGCGACCATGCCCGCAAGGTAGTGGAAGCTTTTCTGCTGACGGCGGAAGGCAAGGCTCCCGGTTTCAGCATCAAGGATGAACAAAAACTGCTGGCGTTGGCGCTCGACTTCGGAGTGGAGATAGGCGAACGCAGCAACGAAGCGATTGCCGTTGATATTGCCCGCAAAGCCATGGCCGAGTTCGGGCAGCAGAGCGGCGAATTGACGCTCATGCACAAAGCCCCGCTCCAGCGCAGGGAATTGTGGAACAAGCAGGGAGTAACCCCCAGAGGTATCGACCGCGAAATAGTGGAAAGCATGCACCGCACCCATATGGGCGTTGACCAAGACTATCACAGTCTGCTGGCACAGAGCATGCGCACAGCATTGGCTGACGGATGGGGCGGCAGTATGGTAGCCACCGAGTTGCAAGACATTATGTTCGGCACGCCCGTCCCTGTTTTCAGCCAGATCAATCTTGGAGTGCTGAAGCCGGATGAGGTTAATATTATTATACACGGGCATGAGCCGCAACTTGCCGAGATACTGGCGGTCACTGCACAGGATCCCGAAATGATCGCCTATGCCAAAAGCAAGGGCGCTGCGGGCATAAACCTGGCGGGGATGTGCTGCACGGCCAACGAAATACTCATGCGACACGGAGTGCCCATCGCCGGCAACTTCCTGCAGCAGGAACTGGCAATAGTAACCGGGGCGCTGGAGGCGCTGGTAGTGGATGTTCAGTGCATCATGCAGGGCATACAGAACGTGGCGCAATGCTACCATACCAAAATTATCACCACCGATCCGCGCGCCCATATCACGGGCGCCATGCATATCGAGTTTGACGAGCATAAGGCCATTGATACCGCTAAAAACATCCTCAAAAACGCCATAGACAATTTCCCGAACAGGGGAAAGAACGGGAACATTCCTGACATCAAAACCGACCTTGTGGCCGGGTTCAGCCACGAGACCATAAATTATCTGCAGGGCGGCGTATTCCGCGCTTCCTACCGTCCGCTCAACGAAAATATCATCAACGGACGCATACGCGGCGTGGCCGGAGTGGTGGGCTGCAACAATGTACGTGTCAAGCACGACGATGTTCACGTGCGTTTGGTAAAGGAGCTTATCAAGAACGACGTTCTGGTGCTGCAAACAGGCTGCGCCGCCATGGCCTGCGCCAAGGCCGGACTGATGTTGCCCGAAGCAGCAGCCGAGGCAGGGCCGGGATTACGCTCGGTATGCGAAGCTCTGGGGATCCCCCCCGTGCTGCACATGGGTTCCTGCGTGGACAATGCCAGAATACTGATTGCCGCTACCGCTATGGTAAAAGACGGAGGACTGGGGGACGATATATCCGACCTTCCGGTGGCAGGAGCCACCCCCGAGTGGATGAGCGAGAAAGCCCTCTCCATCGGGCAGTACTTCGTGGGCTCCGGCGTCTATACAGTATTCGGAGTCAACTGGCCAACATCAGGAAGCAGGGAAGTAACCGACTATTTGTTCGAGGATTACGAAGAAAAATACGGGGGGATGTGGGCATTTGAATCTGACCCTGTCAAAATGGCAGAAATGATGATCGCCCACATAGATAAAAAACGCAAGGCGCTGGGCATTGACAAAGCCCGTGAGCGAGTCCTTTTCGATATGGATATGCGCCGTTCCATGGAGGCAGTATAATGTCTAAAATTATTGCATCCGCCGCCATCAGGGGCGCCTACAAGATTATCGAACGCGCCGAAAACAAATATAAGGAAGCCATCGGAAAATGGGGACCGGAGCAGACTATAGGCTTTCCAAACACCGCCTACTATCTGCCGGTTATTTACGCCATGCTTGGCATAAAAGTAGAAAAGCTGGCTGACGTTAAACCCGTGCTGGAACGCTGCCGCCGCTTGTTGCCGCCGCCGGTTCGCGAAATCCATCCATTGCCGTATCTTGCTCCGGCGCTGGATGCCGGTATGGCTACTTTCTTCGCGGAAGAGATAACAGAGGCCATCCGTTATCTGGAAACACCTGATTTTTATACCAAAAGCGAAGACCCTGCCGGAGACAACATCTGGCTGGGGGCCGCCGACGATGTTATTCTGCGCAAGCGAGGAGTGGAGTTCGTGGACGGCACAGCCCCCGGTTTCGCGGCCATACTGGGCGCCGCGCCGGATAATGAAACAGCTGCCAAAATCGCGGGAGAATTGCAGCAAAAGAACTTATATGTCTTTATGTGCGCCGAAAACGCAGGCAGGCGCTTTTCCGAGCAACTGGCCGAAAGCGGAATCCAGATAGGCTGGCCTACCCGTCTGGTTTCTTTCGGGCCGGATGTATCTGCGGCTGTTTTCGCCATGGGATTTGCCGCCCGGGTGGCCATGTCATTCGGAGGCATCAAGCCCGGAGACTACCGCGCCAATCTGATATACAACAAGGACCGCACCTTCGCCTTTGCCATGCCGCTGGGCTACGTTTCAGACGAGTGGTACGCCAACGCCGCAGGAGCTATAAACTTCGGCTTCCCCACCATCGCCGATACTCCCATCCCGGAGGTTCTGCCATCGGGGATTTGCAGTTACGAACACGTGGTTTCAAATGTACCTCACGACAAGATAGTGGCGCGGGCTATGGAAGTGCGGGGGCTCAAGGTAAATGTAGCCGAGGTGCCGGTGCCTGTGGCTTACGGACCGGCCTACGAAGGGGAGCGCGTCCGCGGCGATGATATCTATCTCGAATGCGGCGGCGGCCGCACGCACATGGTGGAATGGATCACCTCCAAACGGATGGAGGAGATAGAGGACGGTAAAATCGAAGTCATCGGGCCGGATATCACAGACATAAAGGCAGGCGATAAACTGCCGCTGGCCGTTACAGTCGAAGTTGCCGGACGCCAGATGCAGGAAGACTACGAGCCAATTCTGGAGCGCCAGATGCATCACCTGATTAACTATGCGCAGGGAGTAATGCATATCGGGCAACGCGACATCGCCTGGATCAGAGTGAGCAAGGCAGCCGTAGAAAAAGGCTTCCGGATGCGCGATCTGGGGGTAATACTGCACGCCAAACTGCACCAGGAATTCGGACGCATTTTCGACAAGCTCCAGGTTAAGATTTATACAAACGACCATGACGTTAGCGGCATACTGGAAAAGGCGAGAGCCGCTTATACCGTGCGCGATGCCCGTATCGAGGGCATGACCGACGAGGCCACCGACATGTATTATTCATGCACGCTGTGCCAGTCATTCGCGCCCAGCCATGTATGTATCATCTCTCCGGAACGAACGGGGTTATGCGGCGCTTATAACTGGATGGACTGTAAAGCCTCTTTTGAAATCAACCCAACAGGCCCCAACCAGCCAGTCCCCAAGGGCGAAACCATCGATGCCCGTCTGGGACAGTGGAAAGGGGTCAACGAATTTGTTTCCAATGCCTCGCACGGCAAGATAACACACTATAATCTTTACAGTATCATCAGTGACCCTATGACAGCCTGCGGCTGCATGGAATGTATTGCCGCGATCCTTCCCATGTGCAACGGCATCATGACCGTCAACCGCGATTTTCCAGGGATGACACCCACCGGCATGAAGTTCACTACTCTAGCCGGCACAGTTGGGGGCGGCATCAGCACACCCGGGTTCGTGGGACACGGCAAGTACAACATCACGCAACGTAAATTTCTGGCGGCAGAAGGCAGCATCAAGCGGCTGGTATGGATGCCTAAAATCCTCAAGAACGAAATAGGAGACAGATTTAACGCCAGAGCCGTGGAACTGGGAATTCCCAATCTGCTGGAGATGGTGGCTGATGAGTCGGTAGGCACAACCGAAGAGGAAATCCTGCCATTCCTGACCGAAAAGGGACATCCGGCCTTGACGATGGAATCCATTATGTAAAAAGGTAAAATGCCGGCAGAATATATCATACATCGATATCTATACTATTAAGGAGCGAATTATCATGGCTTTATCTGGAATAGAAATATTTAAGTTGCTGCCCAAGACCAACTGCGGCAAATGCGGAGTGCCCACTTGCCTGGCTTTTGCCATGAGCCTAGCCGCCGGTAAAGCCGAACTTGCCGCCTGCCCTTCCATATCGGATGAAGCCAAATCCAAACTGGAAGAAGCATCGGCACCCCCTATCCGCCCCATAACCATCGGATCGGGAGAAAGAGCGCTCAAGATAGGCAGTGAGACTGTGCTTTATCGCCATGAAAAGCGTTTCGAAAATCCCCCGGGTATGGCTATTCATATCAGCGACCAGATGGATGATGCCGAGATCGGGGAGCGGTTAACACGCTTCAAGGAGCTTTCTTATGTCAGGGTCGGGCTCAATCTGAAACCGGAGCTGGCCGCTCTGCGCTGCGACTCCGGAGACGCGGTGAAATTCACCACGCTTGTAACCAGAATTAAAAATGAAAGCGACGCAGGCATAATACTCATGACAACCGATGACAGCATTATGTCTGCCGCGCTGAAAGTTTGCGCCGACAGGAAGCCCCTGATTTACGCAGCCACAATGGAGAATGCCGATAAAATGGCGGCGCTGGCAAAAGAATTTTCATGTCCTGTCGCCGCCAAAGCAAACGGACTGGAAGAACTGGCAGCGCTCACCGAAAAACTGACGCAGCTCGGAGTAAAAGACATCGTGCTGGATTCAGGCGCACGAGAGCTGAAACAGGCATTACAGGATCAGGTAATGACCCGCCGTCTGGCTATTAACAAAAAATTCCGTCCTTTGGGCTTCCCAACCATCGTGCTGGCAAATGAAATGACAGACAACCCCATGAAGGAAGCTATGATAGCCGCCACCTTTATAGCCAAGTACGGAGGCATCATCGTGCTGTCGGATTTCCAGGGTGAGACGCTCTTCCCACTACTGGTGCTGCGCATGAACCTGTACTCCGACCCGCAGAGACCGCTGGCCACGACTGAAGGCATTTACGACATCGGAGGGCCGGATGAAAATTCGCCGGTGCTGATAACATCCAATTTCTCGCTTACTTACTTTATAGTTTCAGGAGAAATCGAAAACTCTCGCGTGCCCAGCTACCTGCTTGTAAAGGATACCGAAGGGCTTTCCGTCATGACCGCATGGGCTGCCGGCAAGTTCGCCGCCGATAACATTGCAACACTAGTCAAAAGGAGTGGCATAGAAAACAAGATCAAACACCGAAAACTTATCATACCCGGATATATCGCCTCCGAAAGCGGGGGATTGGAAGAGGAATTACCCGGATGGGAAATCATGGTCGGGCCTAGAGAAGGTGCGCATATCCCGGCTTTTCTTAAAAGCTGGACAGACTGAACGTAAATCTCTGGAGGCTGGATAAATCCAGATACAAAATTTAGATTTTGTTCCGTGAGGTAAAAATGATTCTTGTAGGTGAAAACATAAACATCATGTCGCAGACACTCGGCCCGGCCATGAAGGAACGCCAGGCCGAGCCGATCCTGAAAATGGCAGCCGAAGAGGATAAATCCTCTGTGGATTATCTGGATCTTAATATCGGCCCTGCCAAAAAGACAGGAGCAGAGCTAATGCCCTGGCTGGTACAGACGGTGCAAGAAGCCACAGGGAAGCCGCTTTCGCTGGATACCACCAATCCCGACGCCATCGAAGCCGGACTCAAGCTATGCAAGCGCCGCGCATTGATAAATTCAGTATCGCTGCAGCCGGAACGACTGGAAAAAATATTGCCGCTGGTAACCAGATATAAAACCGAAATGATCGGCCTGCTGTGGGGCGTTGAAGGCATGCCCCGCGATGTTAACGAACGCTGCATGCTGGCCGTTGATCTGGTCTATAAAGCCAACGAAGCAGGCGTTCCCAACGAAGACATCTGGATAGACCCCATCGCCACGCCTGTATGCGGCGATATCGCACAGATAAAGAGCTGCCTGGAATTTTTACAGATGCTTCAGGATAT
>CAYRSY010000061.1:0-9330 GCA_964427105.1 uncultured Dehalococcoidales bacterium | reverse complement strand
GTGCCGGCAGTAATAAACAGGGTACTGGCCACAGGACCTGTAGAGATGGAAATGGTCTATATGCTGGCTCCCGATAAGCTGGTGGGGCTGGCATTTTCCTTTAACGGTGCCACCCCTCTGGTTTCCGAGGAATACGCCTCGCTGCCAATTATAGGCGGATGGTTCGGCACCCAGACCGGCAATTATGAAACATTCATTGCCGCTGAACCCGATGTCGTGCTGACGGGTTCGACTACTTCCATCGAGGAACATCAAACCAAACTCGGCAATATTCCGGTAGTAGGAGTTAATACCGGCGATCTCATGTTCGACTACAAAGCAGCCATAACCTTCCTCGGAGAATTGCTGGGAGTCGAAGAGCAGGCCGCTGAACTCGTCGAGTACTATACGGACGCGGCCTTATATGTTTCTTCCGTCATTTCACAGGTGCCGGCAGGAGACAGGCTCAAAATCTATTATGCCGAGGGCAAAGACGGCCTGAGCACCGATCCGCTGGGGTCACAACATACTGCCCTGATGGCCTTTTGCGGCGGAGAGAATGTTGCAGACGTAACATTGCAGGCCGGATACGGCATGGCTTCCGTATCCATGGAAGAAATCATGCTGTGGGATCCCGATGTGATAATCATCGGCAGGGGATCACAGGCTACCCTTTACACAACCATAATGACCGATGCCAGGTGGAGCGAATTGAGAGCCGTTAAAAACGGCAATGTCTATATCAGGCCGGACAATCCGATGTCATGGTTCGACGGCCCTCCAGGCCCCTGCCAGATACTGGGCATGTACTGGATGGTGAACACGCTGTATCCGGAGGAAAGCGCTGATCTCGACCTGAATGCCAAAATAAAAGAGTTCTATTCCAAATTCCTGCACTATGAACTGACCGACTCAGAAATTGCAGAACTGTTAGCCGTCCCGAGTTAAACATGTCCATATTTTCCGGATTGAAAACAAGAGTTAAATCAGGATTTGACTCTTTTAAATTCAAACGTTTGAATGGGGTATCTGCCGGGATAATCCTGCTGGTGATACTGGCAGTGATTTTTATCCTCTCCTTCGCGCTGGGCAGATACCCCATCTCGCCCTTCGATGTGATCAAAATACTCGTGCAGAATCTGGTTGAAACCATCTCGCTGCATCATTTCACAATACCGCAAACATGGGCTGATATTCTAGAAACCATTGTCATCCAGATACGGCTGCCACGAATTCTGGCAGCCATGCTTATCGGCGGCAGTCTGGCGATAGCCGGCGTTTCTTTCCAGGGATTGTTTCGCAACCCGCTGGTTTCGCCGGACATACTGGGAGTATCATCAGGCGCCAGCCTGGGTGCAGCGCTGGGAATCCTGATTTCAGGCAACCGCGTAGTTATTGAATTACTGGCTTTTGCCGTTGCCATATTCGCTGTAGCCACTTCATACAGCATAAGCAAAATCGTAAAAGGCAATTCTACGCTCAGCCTGATCCTGGCCGGTATGGCTATGGGGTCGCTGATGAGCGCCTTCCTCTCGCTGGCAAAATACGCCGCGGACACTACCGACGAGTTGCCGGCTATAACCTACTGGCTGATGGGAAGCCTGGCCTCAATAAACCTGAACGACCTGGCTTTTGCCTGCATACCCATGCTAGCAGGAATAATTATCCTACTGCTCATACGCTGGCGTTTTAATGTTCTGGCAATGGGCGAAGAGGAAGCTATGGCTATGGGCATAAATACCGGCAGGATACGGCTTATTATCGTCCTGTGCTGCACAGTGATAACGGCTTCAGCCGTATCTATCAGCGGCACAATCGGATGGATAGGGCTGGTTATGCCGCACATCGGCCGCATGCTGGTAGGTCCTGACCACAAAAAGCTGATACCGGTAACCCTGCTTCTGGGAGCGATTTTCCTGCTGGTAATCGATAATGTCGCGCGCATTGCAGCGCAGATAGAAATTCCTATCGGCATACTTACGGCCATTATCGGTGTGCCCTTCTTCCTCTATCTTCTCTCCCGGGGCAGAAAGGGATGGGCATAATGCTAAAAGTTGAAAAGGCAGAATACTACTATGACGGCGAGAGAATAGGGGGTTTCAAAGAGGTAAGCTTTTCCCTGAAACCGGGACAGGTGCTGTGCATACTGGGACCCAACGGCTGCGGCAAAACCACGCTGCTCAAATGCCTGACAGGCATATTCAAGCTTAACAAAGGGAATGTGTGGCTGGATGGAACGGATATTGTTCAACTGGACCGAAGCTCCATCGCCAGAAAAACAGGGTATGTGCCTCAGGTGCATCAGCCGGCGTTCCCGTTTTCGGTTCTCGACGCCGTTCTGGTAGGCAGAGCGCCACACCTTGGGTTTTTGGAATCCCCCGGCAAAAAGGATATCGAAATTGCCGAGACGGCTATAGAAGCGCTGGGCATCTCCCACCTCAAGAACCGCAGCTATACAGAGCTTTCGGGCGGCGAGCGCCAGCTTGTGGTATTCGCCCGCGTTATGGCACAGCAGCCGTCGCTAATATTGCTGGACGAGCCTACCTCTCATCTGGATTTCGGCAACCAGATCAGGGTGCTTCGGCTGGTAGAGGAACTGGCTTCAACAGGGCTGCCGATAATCATGACCTCGCATTTTCCTGATCATGCGTTCCTTATATCCAGCAAAGTAGCCATCATGCGCAAAGGCGAGTTTCTGGCGTTCGGCCCGCCGGACGAGGTGATCACCGAGGACAATCTGGAAGCTATCTATGGGATAAAGGTCAGGGTAGCAAACCTTAACGACGACGTGGGTTACCGCGTCTGTGTGCCTGTGAAAAGCGAACCCGGCTGTTCGTGTGACAGAAAGACCATTCTGAATAAATTGTACGGCAGGACACCGGAACAGGTTCCAGCGGGTAAATGAAACCGTGCCCCCAACACAGCATCCATCATCAGGAGAATTTATATGACAACTTACAATGAAGCTTTAAAAATAATACTGGACAGCCTGCATGTTCTGGAAGCAGAAAGAAACCCCGCAATTAAAAGCGCAGGGCAAATTCTGGCGGAAGACATATTCTCCGAATATGATTTCCCGCAGGTTGATCGCTCCGGGCCTGACGGACATGCCGTTCGCTCAGAAGATATTATTAAAGCCAGCAGAGAAAATCCGGTTACACTGCGCATAATCGGAACCATCAGGGCAGGGCATCTTCCCCAAAAAACAGTACCATCCGGCGCTGCCATGCGCATAATGACCGGTGCGGTGGTGCCGCAGGGAGCGGATTGTGTCGTAAGGTTCGAAGACACAGATGAGCCCGGCAATAAAAACGGCCCTAATAGAAACAATCCGTCAGAGGTAAAGATATTTGTTTCGGTAGCGCCGGGAGCCAATATTATGAAAGCCGGCGCACAGATAAACAAAGGTTCGCTGGTATTGCCCGGGGGGAAAGCTATAGGACCGGCGCAGATATCCATTCTGACATTGCTGGGCAAACCGACAGTAAAAGTAATCCGCCGCCCGGTAGTGGCGGTGATCTCTTCCGGCGACGAACTGATAAAGTCAGGGGAAAGACTTACTCCCGGTAAAACATTCGATTGTAACGGCCCCGCCATAACCGCACTGATCAAACACTACGGCGGCATACCAAAAAGCATGGGCATAGCCCGTGACAATGAAAATTCCATACTTAACAAACTCCAAAAAGCACTAACGGCTGACGCTATTGTGATGAGCGGGGGCGTCTCCAAGGGGGATTATGACCTGACGCGAATTTCGCTGGCAAAACTTGGAGAAGTGAAGTTTTCCCGCATAAATATGGGGCCGGGGGCATCTCTTGCCTTCGGCATGATAAAAATGACCTCTGACAGCGAAAAATCAATACCAGTGTTTGCCCTTTCCGGCCCTCCGGCCGGCTGCCTGATAAACTTCGAGACACTGGTGCGCCCGGCGCTTCTCAAGATGATGGGATATACAACGCTGGAGCATCCCTTAGTGAAAGCCAAAACACAGAACGCCGCTCCTGACAAGAGAAAAATGGCTTTCGTCAGATGGTCGAATGTTGAAAGAATCGATGGAGAATATTCGGTCAAGTTCAATCCTCAGGGGATGGCCACAGCCAACTCACTTACTATTATCCATGAGGAAACTTCAGTTCAATCCGGAGATAAAATAGAGGCACTGCCGCTGGACTGGTGCAGGGATTAGCGAAAACTGAAGCATAAAATATATCTGCTGCCGTATAAGAATAATAAAAAATAAAACAGCATTTCAGGGAAGAAGGTATATGGAAGAGAATCTGGATTTCTATCTTAAAAAAGGTGAAGCGTTACACGGCGATATATGCGGCGGTATCGTTCTGGGAACACGCCTCACGCTGGCGGCTATGAGAACGCTGGAAATGAATCCCGCCGTCAAAAACAAGAACCTTCTGGTCTTTGTAGAGGTTGACCGCTGCATGGCCGATGCCATACAGGCTGTCACCGGCTGTTCACTGGGACACCGCACACTTAAACACATGAACTACGGTAAGTTCGGGGCTGTTTTTTATGATATGGAAAGCAAACGCGCCGTGCGCGTGACCGAACGCAAGAACATCCGCAAGGAAACTCAAGGGGATTTAACTGCGGATTTCCGCAGCATTCCCGATGAAGCATTAATAAAAGTGGAGGAGGTAGAAATGAACCTGAACGCAAACGATCTGCCCGGCAAACCGGAAAAGATAAAGGAATGCCAGCAATGCGGCGAACTGATCTTTGACGGAAGGGAAGTGAACCATAACGGGCGGGTTCTCTGCCGCGCCTGCGCCGAAGGCGCATACTACAAACCGAAAAGCAAACAAACAGCAGAGTAAGGAGATAATGCGCATGATGAAACTTATTGACGACCTGATAGCTGCAGGCAGGGAAAACACCGCACCGGTGAGAGATGCGCGTGTGGGTATTTCATGGACAGGAGTATGGGGAAAATACTGTGGGCTTTCAAAGACCTACGGCATACCTTTCGTGCATGGCAACTATACCCGCGACATGGGGCATCTTGCCGAGAAAACCACTTTGGAACTGGCTGAATATGCCCGATCTTGGAATCTGGTGGAAGCCAGCCTTGGCGTTGCCGCCATCAATTCAATGTTAATACCAAAGAAGACGATTGACGCCAACGCGCAGGAGATAATACTGGCTAAAGCTGAAGGCAAACGGGTAGCTGTAACCGGCGCTTTCCCTTTCACACCGCAGCTTAAAAAGATTGCCAAACAGGTATGGGTATTCGAGCTGGAGCCGTCGTTTATCGACCCTGCGCAGGGCATCATTACAGAAACGGCAGCCGAATATGTCATTCCCGATTCGGATATATTCATCCTGACCGGCTCGACTTTGATAAACAAATCCATGGAACGGCTGCTGGAACTGGCGCGAATGGCCAAAACCTATACCGTTGTTCTCGGCCCCAGCACGCCACTTTCTGAAGTTCTCTTCGACTACGGCGTCAGCATGATAGCCGGAGCCCAGGTAGTGAAACCAGAACCAGTGCTGCTCAAGCTCAGCCAGAGCGGCGGCATGCTGGATACAAAAGTCTGTCCCGGCGAAATTATTTTCAAGGTGATGGAAAAATGATACAGCAAACCAATCCTGTAAAATTCAATCGTGTCGCCAAAACCGCTTTTGCTCCGATATATCCTTATCTTGCCGAGCAGATTAAAAACAAGTTCGGCATAACCGAAGGCGTATGCGTTGACCTTGGCTCCGGCCCCGGTTCACTGGCAATAGCCATAGCTAAAATCACCAATCTGCGGGTCTTTTCGCTAGATCTTCAGGCGGAAATGAGCGACATCGCCCGCCAGAATTTTGCCGAAGAAGGGCTGGAAAAGCGCATCGAGGCAGTTACAGCGAATGTGCAAAACATGCCGTTCGCCGATAACTCAGCAGATCTCGTCATCAGCCGCGGTTCAATTTTTTTCTGGGACGACAAAACGGCGGCCTTCCGTGAAATAAACAGAATCTTGAAAGCGGGAGGAGTCGCCTACATCGGCGGAGGAATGGGCAACGAGCAGATACGGGCACAGGTAATGGAAGCTTTCGCCAGAGACGAGAGCCTGCGTGAGCAACATGAGCAGTTTCAGTCTATGCTGGCCAAAGTCCCCGCCAAGCTGGATCCCCCCGAAATTGAGGAAGAACTGGAGCAGGCCGGAGTTACAGGGAAAGTAGTAAAGGAAAACGGCGGAATCTGGGTGGAAATACACAAGAGGTAATGACAATGACAGAAGATGTTCCTGCCGTATCGGATGGTTTGGAGGATATTGATTGGGCAGGTTTGTGGCATCGTCAAATGGATAATGCCAGTTTCCGGGGACAGGGAGCTGATTTCTGGGATAAATGGGGCCGCACATTGCCCAATAAAAAAGAACACAGCGGCTATGTGGAAGAGCTTATGAGCAGGCTGCGTCTCAAGGCTGAAGACAGTGTTCTGGATGTCGGCTCAGGCACAGGGGCAATAACTATCCCGATGGCAAAGCGGGTAAGGAGTGTTACCGCTTTGGATCACTCTCCAGTCCTGCTGGACATAGTCTCTAAAAATGCGGCTGCCGAAGGCCTGACCAACATCCAAACACTTAATCTGGATTGGACAAAAGCACGGATCGGCGCTGATTTTCAGAAGCATGACGTGGTCGTGGTTTCACGCTCTCTTCCCGCGAGTAATGATGTCACCAAAAGCCTGAAAATGATAGACGCAGCAGCAAGGCGTTCATGTTATGTCACATGGAAAGCGCGCTCTTATGACGAATTTGAAGACAAACTCAGCCGAATGCTCAACATCCTCTATCTGCCCTTTCCGGAACATATAGTGCTGTATAACCTGCTACATTCCATAGGCATATCTGCCGAAGTGGATATATTTAAAACAGGGGGATTTCGCAGATACGAAACACTGGAAGAAGCCAGCCTTCAGATAATAAGAAGCCAGCCGGTTGAACAATCCCAAAAGCAGAAGATACTTAATCTCCTCGCAGACCATTTCGAATATCGGAACGGGGCATATTATCAACCCAAAAATGCTCTGTGGGCGTTGATGCATTGGGATAAAAGCGAATAGAACAACCTGAGGATAGACTATCATTTGGCCGGTTGCCGTAATACGCAGCCGGTTTTTCTTTTGTCAGGCATATATACAGATCAACACATTAAAAGCCACAACCCGGTATGGTTCATGCTGTTTTCATCCTTTAATCCGCTAGCCAAAAAAGCCCAATACTGTTAGTATAATATACCCAGATTTGCAGATGGCATGTATCTGCGCGTCTGGATAATTTAATTTTACGGAGCATCACCCTATGCCGGCAAACTGGAAATCATCACACATACTGGCATTGACGGCAATGGTAGCTGTCACTGCCGTGTGGGGCGGCACTTTTCTGATGGTGCAAAATGCGGTCAGCCGCATGCCCGTGATGGACTTTCTGGCAATACGCTTCGGATTAGCCGCGCTGGTAATGTTTTTAATCCGCCCCAGATGCCTGCGCGGCATGACGCGCGCCGGATTTTTACGGGCAGTATTGGTTGGCCTGGCGCTCGGTATGGGATATATCACTCAGACATACGGCCTGCAGCATACTTCCGCCTCGGTTTCAGGCTTCATCACCGGCATGTCGGTAGTGCTGACGCCTGTACTTTCCTGGCTGCTTCTGAGGCGCAAAGGCAACCGCGCCACTATCTTCGCCGTGATACTTGCCACCATTGGACTCGCGCTTCTAAGCCTGCACGGATGGGCGATAGGCACAGGTGAACTGCTAACACTGGCCTGCGCCTTCTTTTTCGCGCTGCATATAATCAGCCTGGGAAAATGGTCAGCACAATACGATTCTTACGGGTTGGCAGTAGTGCAAATAAGCGTGGTGGCAGTCATCACTCTGGTGGCTTCCATACCTGGCGGAATCACTCTTCCGCCAGACGGCACCGCCTGGATAGCGGTAGGTTTTACCGCAGTCTTCGCCACGGCAGCCGCTTTTCTAATCCAGACATGGGCTCAATCGCTGGTTTCGCCTACGCGCATGGCGATAGTGCTGGTTATGGAACCTGTTTTTGCAGGGCTGTTCGGCGTGTTCATCGGCGGAGACCACCTGACTCCACGCATGCTAGGAGGCGCGGCCTGCGTGCTGGCGGCCATGCTCATCTCTGAATTGAGGTCAAATACACTCACAACCACACCGCGCCTCGATATCTGATCCGGGTAAAAGCATAAAATATCCCCGACGCAAAATCCTTCTATCCCGGCACGGATTATTATCTGCATAGCCAAAACAAATAGCTTCGCAGCCTATTGAGTACTGCCCTTTTTTCTGGCATAATACCACCATACCTGAAAGAGGAAAAATCTCAAGCATGACTATTGAATATCCTCGTCCGGTAATCGCATTGCTCGCCGCCCGCGGTTCTGCGGACGATATTTCCATGCCGGACATTAAATATAAGGCGCTTTTACCCATAAGAAGCCGCCCCATGGCCGATTATGTGCTTCAGGCATTGCAGACTTCCAGCGTCGAGCGTATCTTTATAGTCCAGCCTGAAGACGAGGAACTGGAAAAATTTCTTACGCCCCACCCCAAAAATCACTTCGTTACCTGCCCCACCGAACGTCCGCATATAACCGACAGCCTGATAAGCGGAACGGAAGCCATGTTGGAATATTTCGGCAAAGAGGGATTATCCCGCCGCGTTATAATGAGCGTGCCCTGCGATATTCCGCTGGTTCGAGCGGATGATTTTGAGCGCCTGTTATATCGCATACAAGGCATTGACGCGGATGTCCTTTTTACCACAATAAAACTTGATGAAATTGTAACTGCCTTTCCTGAGCGCAGATATCATTCCCTGTTTTTAAAAGACCTGGATGCCGCGTATGCACCTCAAAATCTATGCTTTATGGATGGAAACAAATTCAGTTTCAGCCACGATTCCGATGGAAAACGCTATCTGGCAATCCATGACCGCTCAGGGGAAAATATGAAAAACCTGGCCGATATGGTAGAAGAATTAAGAAAACGAAGGCATGGAAAAATGTTCTGGTTTCTTATGGCATATAAAGTTTTACTCGACAGGCTTATTAAAAAAAGACATTTTTTCACTGTTGCCAGAACAATACAGAACTTCTTAACGGATAATCTGACCAGGGATAATCTGCAAGAAGCCTTCATGGCGGCATTCAACTTAAAACTCAAGATTATGGAATCCGACAGCGCCGCTTTTTCCGGAGACATAGACTGTCTGCAAGACCTGAATAAAATACTGGACACAAAGTCATATCCGCTTACAGATAACGGGGAACTGGATGCAATCGGGTCAATCTGACAAATTACTGATTCTGCAAATATCAGT
>CAYRSY010000060.1:3368-9535 GCA_964427105.1 uncultured Dehalococcoidales bacterium | reverse complement strand
GGTTTGCCTTCCAGGTCTGCCTTGCCCTCCAGCGCCGCTATCTGCACCTTGAGCAGGAATATCTTCATTTTTTCAGGAATATCCAGGTGATAGGTCGGCGAGCCAAAAATATATCCGTCATAGCCAGCCAGGTCTTTCGCGAGATCTATATCCGTTATCTCTTTCACGTCGGCTTCACATCCATCGATGCGAACTCCCTCGCCGATATATTCCGCCATCTGCTCGGTCGAACCGCCGGTATGGTAATACACAATCAAAACTTTGCCCATGTTATCCCTCCAAAAGTGATCAACACAAGGGTTTTAAACAGCACATTATACCATGCGCAACAGGGCAAAACAGGGATTTTACAAGCCTTGCAGATAAATTTTATAAAGGGTAACCATAATATTGTGTTCACCCTGCCCTGCCGCATAAAACAATGGGGAGGATTTTACAAGCCTCTCCATCTGCTCGCCCGCGCATAGACACTCAACCTGTATTTAAAAGCGCTTCCACTTTGGCCTGCAGGGCGCTTTCAGGCAAGGCTCCGACAGCCGTATCTACAACCTCGCCGTTTTTAATAAACAGCATATTGGGAACGCTCCTGACGTTGAACTTCGCTGGTATTAGTCTGTTCTCATCTACATTAAGGCGGCAAAACTTTACCTTGCCCTGATATTTGTCAGACAGTTTCCTGAGTATCGGCTCTACCATACGGCATGGGCCGCACCATGATGCCCACATATCCAGGAGCACCGGCAAATCAGCCTTGGTGACCTCGCTCTCAAAGGTATTATCAGTTACATCTACTAGCATTTCACGCTCCTTTATTATGCGATTTGTTTATCGCCGGATTCCTGAATCATATATTAAATCTGTTTATGCAAATCTTTAACACAACCGGATATACTTTACTCATCCCGAAAAAAGCAGGGGTTCTTCAAGTTTTTATATCTCCGCATTGAAATAATGACTCTACTTGGCCTCCCGCGCAGTTATTATCTGTTCCACCAGCTGCATAGCGGCTATCATGATGGGAAATCCTGCTGTTGTGACGGATATCAGCACTGCATGGCGCAATTCATCAGGCGTTATTCCTTCGGCAAGCGCCTGTATTGCCAGATTCTGAACATCCCCTTCTATTCCGGCGCCAACAGCGACGCCCAGTTTCACCAGCCGCTGTGTTTTCATATCCAGCGGGCCTGCGCCGGCACAGTCCGCCGAAAGCCTCGTAAAGCTATTCGCAACATCGGGATAACGTTTCTCCAGTTGGTTGAAATACTCTGGTGAATAACGCATATTTTTCTCCTTTTATCCTTATAAATTATTAATTTCCATTAAAAGGGGGGCAAATCATCCCCCCTAAAATCATCGGAGCGTCTTATTTTGTGCCTGCTGGTTTTAATTTCCGGCTGTGCCTGCCTGTGCGCAACGGCCTGCCAACCGCCAGGTTCAATTCGCTTGCGCTTATCTGTTTCTTGTCTCCCGTGTAACCGCATTGAAGGCAATGAGCGAACCAGTCGCCTTCGTCGGTATCCATGAACACATCTCCCCCGCACCTCGGGCAGCATTTCAATTTCCAATTAGCCATCGCCTTACACCTCGCTTTCTGAGTTAATTCCTGTTTCGCATATTATCATCAGGAGCCCTGCATCATGTCTTCCCAGTGAGAATAAATCTTCCTGTTTCCGAGTGAGGCCACATTTCCGTAATCTCCCCCGACGTCTCCCAATATCCGCTTTATGACACCCATCATCTCCTGCATCTCTTTTATCGTGCGGTCAAGATCTTCGATAATCCTTGCGGTTTCTTCGGATGTTTTCTTTTGCCTTTTCAAGACTGTTACGCCCGTGATTTTTGCTCTCATATCCTTCTCCTGTAAACTGCGTATCAGAAGGTTCTACAATCATACATTCACAAATATATAATAATCATAAAATTAGGCATCTTTTAGTTACAGAAATATTACATTTTTAATAATATTTACCGATTTTGTGCGCAGCGTCACCTAAAGGAGTAAAATAAATGCAACAGAGGTAATTAACCATTGAGCACATCTCAATTAACCAGCCTGGACAGCCTGCGCCTGCGAGAAGCGCGGAGGCTGGAACGCATATTTATTTATCACCGATGGTTTTACATAGTGGCTATCCTTCTGCTGGCTGCGGTTTACCGTGATCTGCCATTGCCCGCCATAGCCGCGCTCTCTATTGGACTTGGCATATCCAATTTTATTACATGGCGAATTTACCGCACGCTGGACACGGTAAAGAAACAGACCGCGCTCAGCCTGTACATGCTGGCGGTGGACGGGCTGGCGTCATGGGGGTTGATGCTGCTCTTCATCCGTGACCCTGCGGCTATTGTTTATGCCATTTTTGCGCTAGTTGTCATCGAAGGAGCAGTGCGTTTCGGGTTGACAGGCAGCCTGCTGACGGGCGCTTTTTTTATCGTTGGACTTTCTTCTGCATGGATACTCCGTATCTACCTGCTGGAAATGAATTTCGATTGGGCGGCGTATATATTCTGGGTGGGACTTATCACGCTTATATCCATAATGGTAGGCATGATGGTGAGAGAATCGCGCAAGCAACGCGCTTATGCAGAAGCGCTTTCAACAGAAAAAACGCTGCTGCTGGAACGGCGCCGCATATCCAATGAGCTGCATGACACAGTGCTGAAAAGTCTGCAGGGGCTGGCGCTGGAAGCGCATGCGCTCAGCAAGGACGCAGAACGCAAAGATGCCGCCCCAGTAGAGGAGAGGGCGCAATACATCGAAGAAGTATGCAACAGCATGAGCCAGGAAATAAGAGGCGTGGTTTTTGAACTCCGCGACGAAAACGGAGAGCTGCAGGAAAGCATAAAACAGCAGATGGCGAGGATAGTGGAGAGCTGGAGCAAAAAAGCCAACATATCTGCTGAACTGGTTTTTCACGGAGAAATCCCCGAATTGCCGCTCAAGATGGCGCACGACCTGCGCCGTATTACAGGAGAGGCACTGGCCAATGCCCAAAGACATTCAGGCGCCAGCCTTATAAAAGTTACTTTATCCGCAACAGACGGGTTTATAGAACTTGAAATATGTGACAACGGGCGGGGATTCACATGCCAGGGCGACGACCTTTACCCATTGGTCCGCAAAGGCAAGCTGGGGTTGGTATCCATGAAAGAACGCGCTGAAATGGCAGGCGGGATATTCAGCGTCAACAGCACAACGGCGGGCACAGTAATATCTGTATCGATCCCTCATGATAAATCCCGCAAAACCTGAAAGTTATGTCATGAGCAGTGTAAAAGTATTTCTGGTTGATGATAATTTCGTTGCCAGACGCGGCTTGCGCAGCGTGCTTGAGGCTGAAGACGATATAGTGATAGCCGGTGAAGCATCGAGCGGTTCGGAAGCTCTTAAACGGCTGCGTGATTGCCCTGCCGACGTTGTTCTGATGGACATACGCATGTCTGATATAGACGGCATAGAAACAACCTCACGTCTTCTGAATGAAAATCCTGGCGCTTTGGTGCTGATTCTGACCGTAATCGAGGGCCCGGCGGCACATATGAATGCCATGCTTGCCGGAGCCAGGGGCTATATGGTCTATGGTCATTTTGCGCCGGATTCGCTTACCGAAGCAATCAGGGCAGTGGCTAATGGGCAGAAAGTTAATATGCCGCCGCTCCCGCCGGAGGCCGGCAACGGGAATACTACAGACGTGCAAAACAGCCTTACTCAACGCGAAGACGAAATACTAAGGCTGATAGCAGCAGGGAACGACAACAGGGATATCGCAGCATCTCTTAAAATCGAGGAAAAGACAGTTAAAAACCACATCAATAATATCTATTCCAAGATAGGCGTCAAAAACCGCCGGGAAGCCATCTATTACATGCTTAACCGCATGTTCAGCGACCACCGCTGAATTATGCCGCACGCAACTTCTTCACCCCGGCGCCCGTATATTTACGATGACCATCAGGCTGCCCGAAACGGTTGTCTATAACCGCCCGGCACAGAGCTAAAGCGTTTTGCGGACGCGAAAGTACTAGCAGGCCTGCATTTTTTACACAATCCCTGGCGCTTTCACTGATTGATTGTATTAATTCCGGCTTCATGGCATGAATTTCTTCGTATCTGCCGAGTTTCATAGCCCTGTACAGGCGTTCGGTCATTTTCAAGGCTGATTCATAATCCATAGCCAGGATTTCCGCATCCCTGTACAGTAACTGTCCGTATTTGTTTTCGAGACGTGCCAGCTTTATCATGGCTTCATAAACGGACAGCGCAACCTGTTCTGCATTCATGCCGGATTTACTGTGCCCTTTCCTTTTATTTTTCTCCATACATGTATAAGCTTCAAGGGGAAAAGCGGGTACATTTATGTCCGGCAGATAGCCGTATCTCTCAAGGTTTTCCAGCAGGGGGGTATCCAGGGATGGGGGGTATGAAGAAATCGAGACAGACAACCGCCTGTCCCCGTCGAAACGCCGTAACAGATATTCACAATAACCGACAGTGTCCTTGACTGAATTTGGTGTTTGAGCCGGCAGTCCCGCCAGAAACGACACGCACGCCTTGACAGGCATGGCTTTAAGAAAAGCAGCTATAGTGGACTCCAGATCTGCGTTTGAATAAGGGTAGGATACTTTTTTTCTTAACTTTTCATCATGCGAACCGGGTATGATATTCAAGCGGAATTGCGGCACTGAACGGGCTATTTCATGAATATATGAATCATCTGCTGCCATGCTTATTTCAAAAACCAGGGTATTAGACACGGTTTTATGTTGCAACAGACTTAACAATCGCTCGGCAAAATGCCTTCCAGGCAAGCGTATGTCGCCTTTTATAAGCACTTCACAGGAACTGAAACGGCATATCTCCAAGATATCGGAATATATATCTTCAGGAGTGCGGAAATCTGCGGCGCTGCCGGTTTTATGTATGCCAGCTGATGGATGACTCAGCCATCTATGCAAAATGTTGACAGCGCCTGAATCGCGATATTTAATTTTTTGTGCGATTGCTTCAGTATAATATTTAGAAATATTTATATGTGTTGACCGGCTTTTCACCATCAACACATTATCATGAACAGTTCCCCGTTTATCTTTCCAAACAAGAGAACTGATTTTGGGAAATCGGTTATTAGGCAGCGCTTTTAAGAACTGAACCGCAGCATCTCCGTCAAATATGCCGCGCATAATCATATCGACACCAGAGGATGTTATCAGATCCTTGTGATAGGCGAAGGCAGCTTTCCCATAAAGCATAACACGGGAGTCTGAATGATATTTCTTTATTGCAGCGGAAGCCTCAAGCGCTGCGGGTATCTGCGTAACACTGCCTGCTTCGATAACGAAAGCGGGGGCATCAAGTTTTTTTATGTAATTCTCAAGATCAAAGCGCCTGTCATGCTTCATCAAATATGGCAAATCGATAATACACGCCGAGTATCCGTTTTTTGTCAGATAGCATGATATCTCAAGCAGTTCAAGAAATTCCGTAAAGCAATCATCCGCCGCGCCGCTCGCTGGTTGAGGCACGGGCAAAAGTGTCACCCTGCGGTCTTCGTATATGCTCTGCGCATAAATTATAATAATATCAGTTGGTGTCATATATCTTTCGGTTAAATAATCCGACTGTGAAGAGGCTTTATCAAATTTATCAATAATTATATCATCCCGTGCTTGTAACGCCTAACGATATATATTGCAGACATGTCTTTAAAGCGTAATTATATTCAAACTGTGACTCACAGGCATCCGGCTTGCGCAGATTAGCCTCTTTTGATAGACTATTTACTCGGTGGGCCGCTAGCTCATTTGGTAGAGCACCTGACTTTTAATCAGGTGGTGCTGGGTTCGAGCCCCAGGCGGCTCATATCTAACTTCCCCCGAATTGCCAACGGAAATGCCAACATTATGACACACGCGCGTCCTGATATAACAGCAGTAATCGGCGGGGGAGCAGCCGGTATCTGCGCGGCAATCAATCTGGCCCGCAGAGGCATTCCTGTAGTTATCCTCGAAAAGACCGACCAGATCGGCAAGAAGATACTGGCATCGGGCAACGGCAGATGCAACCTGCTGAACGATAGTCTGGATGAGACACACTACAACGGCGCCGCCCAAGACCTTGTTAAATCGGTTTTTTCACGGCACGGTAAAACAGAGATAATAGATTTTTT
>CAYRSY010000060.1:0-3268 GCA_964427105.1 uncultured Dehalococcoidales bacterium | reverse complement strand
CTTCAGGGGCAGAGAATATCAGCCGCTGTCAAAGCAGTCATAGACGGCTGTGAAAGCCAGTCTGTCAGCGGTGAACTGCTCTTCACCAGATACGGTCTTTCAGGTACCTGCATTCTGGACATCAGCCAGGTCGTATCAGCAGCCATCAACCGCCGGAAAAAAAGCAACGTATATCTGCTTGTCGATATGATACCCTTCATGGACAAACAGCAACTAAAGTCAGATCTCGCCCTGCGAATGAAATCCGGGCTTGCTTCTGAAGATATGCTGGCAGGCATACTGCCGAACAAGCTCGGGATAGCCTTAAAAGGACTGTTTGAAGCCAAAAAAGATACGGATTCCATCGTTGACAACCTGAAAGCCAGACTCTTTAAAGTCTCGGACACCAGAGGCTGGAATGAAGCGGAATTTACCAGCGGCGGGGTAGATGTCAGCGAAGTGAATACCGAAACGCTCGAATCAAAAATTGTAAAAAACATCTACTTTGCAGGCGAAATACTGGATGTGGTCGGGGAGAGGGGCGGCTATAATCTGGGCTGGGCCTGGGCATCGGGACTGGTGGCAGGGTTATCGGAATAACTGTTATGCCTGAAACTACTTTACACATGAGACTTTAAAATACTTTCCAACGTTGATTCTCAGAGTAAACCCATAGCCGCCGCGCTAAATCTGTTTTTGTCTTGACGGTTTACAAATGCGCATCATTTCCCGTGCATATATTTTTACATTTATGCTACAATGTACATTCAAAATAATATCAGGAGGACCTACGTTTGAGCGGCGCTATCGATTATCAAAAAGTAATGAGTGAGATTGTCTTTGTCAACCTGCCCGGACCGGCGGAACCAACGGCAGGAATGAGCGGAGGCGAATTAATGCATGGTTTTCTGGCAGACCTTCACAGGGCTGAGCCTGAAGTCAAAAACTATGTCGATCAGCTTTGCCTTAAGTGGAATATTCACTACCGTCAGACTAAATAACGTTTTTTGTCTTCACAGAAGATCTGTTTTTAAACACAGCAGGCAGAGTTTTTAATGCTCTGCCTGCTTTTTTGCATGAATAAAAATGGTGTTTGCTATTTCCTTTTCAATCTCTCGCGTATTATCGGGAATAGAATGGGAATAAAAGACACCAGAACCACCCCGATTATAAAAAACGAGAAGTTGTTCTTAATAACGGGTATATTCCCGAAAAAGTAGCCTGCAAAAAGCCCAATGCTGACCCACGATACCGCGCCGATGACATTATATGTAATGAATCTGAGATAGTTCATTTTTCCAATGCCCGCCACAAAGGGGGCAAACGTGCGGACAATCGGAATGAAGCGGGCTATGATTATCGTTTTCCCGCCGTGTTTGGTAAAAAATTCATGTGTCCGCGCCAGATGCTTCTCGTTTATTGGCAATCTTTTGTTAGCGACAATCTTTCCGCCCAGAAAATGGCCAATCCAGTAGTTGGCCGTATCGCCGATAATAGCCGCCGCCATGAGCAATACCAGCAAAACCCAGATGTTTAGTGACCCGAGCGCCGCAAAAGCCCCTGCCACGAACAGCAGGGAATCGCCGGGGAGGAAAGGAAAAAATACCAGTCCTGTTTCGATAAATATAACTGCAAATAGTATCGCGTATGTCGCTGTACCGTATGTGCTTATGATTTGTCCCAGATGAGAATCCAGATGCAGAATAAAATCTATAATAGCTGAAATTACGCTCATATTCTCCTGATCTTTACTTCATGACACCCGCTGTTCACATGGCATTCCCGTAATTATATTATTCCATACCCAGATTATGCAATCCGAGATTGTTTATGACACCGGCAACAGACTCATCCTTGTTGAGAGTATAAAAATGAAAGTAGTTAACGCCATTTTTCATCAGGTCTTCGCATTGTTCACTGGCAATTTCTATTCCTATCTTCATTGAGTCTTCTTTGGATAACTGACCGTCTCCGAAACGTTTAATGCAGTCTTCAGGCATGCTTGCCCCGCATCTCAAGCAAAACTGGCGTATGCGGTTGATATCGGTAATAGGCATGATAGCGGCTATAATAGGTATATTTATACCAATTCTGATCGCTCTGTCCATGAAAGCATAAAACATGCGGTTATCATAAAACATCTGTGTTATGCCGAATTCAGCGCCCGCATCAATTTTCTCTTTGGTATAGAGAATATCCTGTTCCAGATCATGAGACTCACCATGCCCTTCAGGATAAACGCCTACGCCTATGGAAAATCCCCCTCCAGATGCTATCCAGCGCACCAGGTCGCGCGCATAATATTTTCTGTCAAGCGTCACCGGCGTTCCGTCCGCATTCAATGGAGTGTCACCGCGTAAAGCTAAAATATTATCGATGCCTATTGTTTTATAACTATCCAGGAGTTTTTCCAGGTCTTCGTTACTCTGGTTTATACAGGTCAAATGGGGCATGGGATTAAGCGACGTTTCTTCTATGATCCGCTCAACGACATGGCTGGTATTTTTCAGGGTGCTGCCTCCTGCGCCATATGTTACGGAGACAAAAGTCGGTTTAAAACGTTCCAAACTGCCAATAGTGTCGAACAGATTTATTTCACCGATATCGTCTTTGGGGGGGAAGAACTCAAAAGAAAGGCTTTTGCCTCTTTTTTTAAGTATATCTCCTATCCTCATACAGACCTCTCCTATAGCGCTTGCGGATACGCTCCATCCAAATTTTTAAAGAGGAAAACAACATTTTAAACTAATCGTATTCGACAGTCAAAGTTTTTGCATGCCATTCCCTGTACAGCTATAATAACGTGTAAATCCTCCCAAAAGGAGTTGAACATGGGCTACGAAGATCACAAACACCTGGCACCCCAGATTGTAAAATGCGCCGTTATAATCATTTCAGATTCCAGAACAGAGAAAACGGACGAGTCCGGCAAGCTGCTGGTCGAGGGATTAAAAAACGCCGGTCATGAGGTAACGTCTTTCTCTTTGCTGAAAAATGACCGCGAAGCCATACAAAGCAAAATGGGCGAACTGCTGCACTCGCCTGAAGTTCAGGCTATCATCACCAGCGGCGGAACCGGCGCCAGCAAGATGGACATTACCATAGAAACAGTAACCCCCATGCTCGATAAAAAGCTCGACGGCTTCGGAGAGCTTTTCCGATACCTGTCATATCAGGAAATCGGCACTGGCAGCGTATTAAGCAGAGCAACGGCAGGCGCAGCACTGGGCAAAATCGTAATTTGTCTGCCGGGATCGCTTAAAGCCGTTAAACTGGCTCTGGAAAAGAT